>DATAGA010000074.1:0-3093 GCA_036257215.1 Myxococcota bacterium | reverse complement strand
ACCCACACCTCATCGCGGATCGGGTCGTACGCGACGGACTTCGCGGCGGCGTCGTACCCGCGCGGCGGCTCCAGCGCGCGGTCGGAGAGGACCCGTCCGTCGCGATCGAACGCGACCAGCGCGCCGGTGCGCGCGTCGTCGGCGTAGCGCGTGGCGAGGAGCGTGCCCTCCGGCCCGAGCGCGAGCTCGTTGAGCCCGCGGCCGAGGGCCGGCAGCAGCCGGACCTCGCGCGTCTCGAGCTCGACGAAACCGGCCTGCTCGAAACCCGTTGTGAAGTAGAGCCGCCCGCTCGGGTGGAGCAGCACGTCCCAGACGCCCGAGCGCCCCTCGCCGAGCTCGAGCGGAGCGAGCATCCGTTCGCGCCGCAGGCGGAAGCGGCCGACGCGGCGCGGCTCGCTCGTACGCAGGTCGGCGAGCGGGTCACCGCCGTGGCGGCGCTGCTGCTGCCAGAACGCGGACTCGCCGAAGTAGAGGACGCCCGCGTCGGCGTCCCCGAACCAAGCGCAGGCGTCGGCCGAGCCTTCCTGCGGCGCGGCGCTGTAGACGCCGGCCGAAGCGCACGCGAGAGTGGCAGGGAGAGCGAGCGCGAGGAGCGCCGCAGCCGCGCGTCCTGCGCCGGGCGGCGGCGTGCCATCGGCCATTCGACGCGACGGTAGCCGAGCGGCAAGGGCGCGGCGCCGGCCCTGTGGTCGGCGCGGGCGCTCCGCGCGTGGGTCCCCGGCCGGGACGGCGGACTCGTCCTCCGCTCGGTCGCCTGACCCGCCCGGCGAGCAGACGAGCCGCTCGCTCGTGTGGCTCGTCGCTCGGCTGCTCTGATAGCGTAGGCCCCCCAGTCCTCGCGGCAGGCGATACCCAGTGGGATCCAGGACCGAGGTCGGCGCGACGTGGGGGTGGGGTGCCATCGGCGCGCTCGCCTGCGCGTCGGTCGCAGTGCTCGAGCCGAGCGTGCTCGAGGAGGGCCTGCCGCTCCACGTCGCGCAGCGGCTCGTGCAGGGCGAGCGCCTCTACCGCGACGTGATGTTCTTCACGGGACCCCTGCCCTTCGAGCTACTCGCCCTCCTCTTCCGCATCTTCGGCGACCACCTCTTCGTGGCGCGCGGCGCCGTCGTCGTGCTCCAGGGGCTCGCCACGGCGGCGGTGTTCGACGTGGCCCACCGGGCGGGCACGGGACCCTTCGCGCACGCGGCCGCCGCCGCGCAGGCGGTGACGCCGATCCTGCTCTTCCCGATGTTCTCGATCTACTTCCCGAGCACGCTGGCGGCGCTCCTCGCGACGCTGGCCGTCTGGGCCGCCGTGCGGGGCACCGCCTCGCTCCGATGGGCATTCGTCGCCGGCCTGCTCACGGCCGGCGTCGCGCTGTGCAAGCAGACGACCGGCGCCGCGCTCGCGCTGGTGCTGCTCGCCGGCGTCGCCGCGTACGCGCGTCCAGGGCGCCGGCTCGCGAGCGCAGGCGCCGTCGCCGCCGGCGGCGTCGCCGCCGCGGTGGCGACGCTCGCCGCGTTCGCATGGCACGGCACGGCGGGCGACCTGTTCGCCTCGCTCGTCACGATGCCGCTTGCGATGCACGAGTCGTACAACACGCCGCTGCCGTCGTTCTGGCCGCCCGGCGAGCTCGGCTCCGACGCGTGGCGGAACTGGCCGTACTACCTGCCGCGCGTCTTCGTCCTCTTGTGGAGCGAGAACCCGGGCAAGGACGCCGTGCGGGCCATGGGCGTGCCCACGCAGCTGCTCTACGCAGCGCCCTTCTTCGCGATCGCGCTGACCGCCGCGCGCGCTCTCGCGGGCGGGCTCCCCGCCGCGGCGGCGCTTCCTGTGTCGGCCGTCGTGGCCGCGACGCTCGGCCTCTTCCCACGCTCGGACTGGGGGCATCTCAGCATGGCGCTCCCCGCCACCTGGGTGCAGCTCGTCCTCGTGGCGACGGCGTGGCCGACGGCTCGCGTCCGGATGCCGCGGCTCCGGCGCATCGCCGCGGCCGCGTTCAGCGGTGCGCTCGGCGCCGCGGCGGCGCTCATCGCGCTCGCCTACCACGCACTCGCCGCGCCCGAGCCCTGGGACGCGCGCGTGCCCGTGCGCCCGGTGAGCGAGAGCTACCGCAGCGACTCGATGCCGCGCGTGATCGAGTACCTGCGCTCCCACGCGCAGCCGGGTGAGGCGCTCTTCGTAGCGCGCCAGGAACCCCTCCTCTACTTTGTGACGGGCCTCAGGAATCCGACGCGCTACGAAGGCATGATGCAGGGCCTCCGCGAGATCCAGGAGGCGGAGGTGATCGAGGCGCTCTCGCGTCTGCGATACGTGGTGATGAGCGAGATCGACGGCCCCGCCACCGGGTTCTACGCGAGGGAGCTCCCGGCGGTCGCGGCGTACCTCGAGCGGCACTTCCGCATCCCGGCGGACTTCGCGCTCGACCGCGAGCAGTGGCTCGTGGTCTACGAGCGCGCGGTGGATCGCGGCGCGCCCGCGATCGATCTCTGGGCTGCGGCGGACTCGGCGCGCTACTGGGTGAAGGATCCGAGCGGGCGCCTCGAGACCTTCCCCACCCAGGAGCTGCCGGAGGTCGGCATCCGCCACCTGCGGCGGCCGCTGCCCGTGCCGGTCAGCCCGCACGGCGGCGGCGCGGACTTCGAGCTCGTCGTGCCCGACGGCGCGCGGCTCGAGGTCGACCTCGGCATCTTCGCCGTGAACACCACGCGGGGTCCGTTCACGCCGCGCTGGGGCGCGACGTACAGGATCTCGGTGCTCGAGAACCGCAGCGCGCACCGGCTCGCCGAGACGTCGATCCCCGACGACCCGCGCGGCAAGGCCACGTGGCAGCTGCTCGCCGCGGACCTCTCGCGCTGGGCCGGGCGCCGCGTCGTGCTGCGCCTCGAGGTCGTGCCCGAGAAGCCGCGCAAGCGCGTGCTGCTCGGCTTCTGGGGCAGCCCTCGCATCGTGTCCGTCGCGCAGGCGGAGGACGGCGCGCCGCCGGCCGCCGTCTCGCAGGCGCCGGCGGCTGCCCGAGCGACGCCGTGAGCCGCGCCATCGTCGTCGTCCCGACCTACAACGAGGCGGAGAACCTCCCGCTCCTCGTCCCGAAGATCCTCGAGCGCGACCCGC
>DATAGA010000018.1:0-5428 GCA_036257215.1 Myxococcota bacterium | reverse complement strand
ATCGAGCCCAGCGTGTCTCCCGCCTGGACGCGCACCCGCTCGAACTCGGGCTCGGCGTCCGCGCCCGCGTCGTTCGCTGGCTCGACGGGCGGAGGTGCGGCGGGCGCCGGCTCGGGCTCCACCCTCGGCACGGCGGCCGTCGTCACGGGCTCGGGGGGTTCGGGGGATGCGACGGGCGTGGTCGCCGGCGCCGCCTCCGCGGCGGCCGGCGCGGCCTGCGTCGGGGCGCCCGCACCGAGCGCGGCTTCGGCGTCCGCGGGCGTGGCGTGCGGCGCGACGGAAGGCGCGGCTTCGCCGGTCGGCGGCGCACCGAGCGGCGCGGACCCCGGCGCCAGCTCGGCGGCGGCCTGCGCGGCCTGGGCGACGGCCGGCACGGCCGCGACGGGATCGCCGGGGGCGACCTGGGCGTCCGGTGCGGCCGCGTCCGCGGCCGGCGCCGCTGCGGGCGCGCCTGCCGCTCCGCCCGCGTCCGCGCTCCCGGTCCGCTGCGCGGTCTTCACGGGAATGGCGAGCGCCTGGCCCTCGCGCACGTCCGCCGGGTCGCGGATGTCGTTGCGCGCGGCGATCTGCGCCATCGAGACGCCGTAGCGCTGGCCGATCTCGAGCAGCGTCTCGCCCTTCGCGACCCGGTGCACCGTCGTCGGCCCCTCGCCCGCGGCCGGCGGCGTCGCGCGCGCCGTGCTCGCAGGCGCGGTGGGGAGCTCCCCCGCTACCTCCGGATCGGCGCGGCCCGGAATCACGAGCTCCTGCCCGGCCCGGATCACGGAGCTCGCCCCGATCCCGTTCGCCGCGCGCAGGATGTGCAGGCTCACGCCGTAGCGCGACGCGATCTCGGACAGCGTCTCGCCCGTTTCGACCCGGTGGGTCCCGGCGCGGACGCCCCCAGCGGCCCCGCCCGCCGGGCCGCGCACGCTCGCCACGACGCGCGGCGTGGCGTCGAAGCGCAGCGTCGCCGCGCGGCCCGCGACCCGCGTGTGGGCGGGCGGCCCGCCCGCGCGCGGCGGGACGCGCAGCGCGTACGAGGCCGGGACGCTGCGCGAGCCCCTCCACACCGGGCCGAGCAGCGCCGGGTTGTGCTCGCGCAGCGCGCCGAGCGAGACGCCGAGCGCCTTCGCGAGCGTTCCGGCGCCGTACGCTTTCGCGAGGACCACCGTCTCGGGCTGGGCCGGCGCGTCCTTGCGGATCGTGCCGAAGTAGCGGACGGGGTCGCGGTCGATGCGGCGCGCGGCCAGGAACTCCGCGTAGAAGTTGCGCGACGCGAAGCCGAAGGAAGGGCTCTCGTGGCGGGCGAGGATGGTGCCGATGTCGCGCGTGCCGAGCCTGCGGACCGCCCGGGTGAGGCCGCCCGGTCCGTGGTTGTAGGCCGTGATGGCGAGCGGCCAGGTGCCGAGCCGCTCGTAGTTGCTGCGCAGGAGCCGCGCCGCGCCCTCCGACGCGATGTAGGGGTCGAGCCGCTCGTCCACGAGGTGATCGACGCGCATGAACAGGCGCGCCGTCGGCCGCATGAACTGCCAGAGTCCAGCGGCGCCGGCGTGCGAGTTCGCGGCCGGGTTGTACGACGACTCCACGTGGGGGAGGGCGACGAGGTCCTCGGGCACGCCGCGCTCGCGCAGCGCGCGCCGGATGTAGCCCTCCCAGCGTCCCATGCGCCGCAGCCCCGCCTCGAACTTGTCCGCCTGGCCGAGCTGGAAGCGCACTCGCTCCGCCGCCGCGCGCAGCGTGCGGCTCGAGACGCCGGGGGGGTGCGCGGCGAGCACGCGCCGCTCCGTCGCCGAGAGCCCCTGGCGCCGTCCGCTCGCGAGTGCGAGCAGTGCGCGGCGCACGCGCTCCTTCGCGGCGTCGCTCTGGCGCTGCACCGTGAGATCCGACGCGCCCTCCGGCGCGCGCACGACCTCGTAGACGAGGGAGAGGTCGCGACTGTCGTGGACGAAGCCGCCGTTCGTCCCGACCTCGCTGTAGACGCGCGTCCAGAAGTCGACGCGCACGACGACGCTCGGCGGCATCGCGAACGTCTCGCCGCGCGCGGGCGAGGACCCGAGCCCGAGGGCGACGGCGAGCAGCGGGAGCAGGGTCGCGGGAGCGCGGAAGGGGGCGGGCATCCTCACCTGCTCATCGGCGCGCGGCGGCCGCGCCGTGACGGTCGTCGACGTTCCGGGCGGTGGGGGTGCCCGAGCGTAGCCCGCACCCCGCGCAGGGTCTACTTCCGGCGGCCCTTGCGGCGGTCCTTCTTCGCCTGCTTGCGCTTGCGCTTCTCGCGGTCGCGGTCGCGCCGCGCCCGCTCGGCGCGCTGCGGCGCCCCCATGCCGGGAGCGGCGCCGCCGAGGAGCGCGGAGGGGTCGAGGCCCGCGAGTCCGCCGCCCGCGCCCGCGCCCGCGAAGCGCCCGAGGCCGGGGATGCGCGAGAGCAGGCCCCCGCCGCCTCCGCCGAGCGCGCCCATCACGTCGCGCATCTGGCCGAAGCGCTTCACGAGCTCGTTCACCTCCTTCGGCGCGCGGCCGCTGCCGGAGGCCACGCGCGTCGCCCGCCCGCGCTGGCGCAGCAGCAGCTCGGGGTCGCGCCGCTCGGCGCGGGTCATCGAGTGGATGATCGCCTCGATGCGGCCGAGCTCGCTGCCGTCCACCTTGTCGGCGAGCCCGCCGAACATCGGGAGCTTCGCGAAGACGTCGCGCAGCGGGCCGAGCTTCTGGATCGTGCGCAGCTGCGTGAGCAGGTCGTCCATCGTGAACTGGCCAGCCAGCATGCGCTCGGCGTCGGCCTCGGCCTGGCGCTCGTCCACCACGGCCTCGAAGTCGCGGACGAGGCCCACGATGTCGCCCATGCCGAGGATGCGCGAGGCCAGGCCCTCGGGGCGGAAGGGCTCGAGCCGGTCGACCGACTCGCCGGTGCCGAGGAACTTGATAGGGACGCCGGTCGCGGCCTTCACCGCGAGCGCCGCGCCACCGCGGGCGTCGCCGTCGAGCTTCGTCAGCACGAGGCCGTCGAGGGGCAGCCGCTCGGCGAAGGCGCGCGCGACGTTCACGGCGTCGCGCCCCATGAGGGCGTCGCAGACGAGGAGGGCGTTGGCGGGCGCGGCCGCCGCACGGCACGCGGCGAGCTCGTCCATGAGCTCCTCGTCGACGGCCAGCCGCCCGGCGGTGTCGTATACGACGGCGTCGAAGCCCTCGCGGCGCACGCGCTCGGCGGCCTGCGCGCTGATGGACGGCGCGGCCTCACCGGGCTCGCCCACGTGCACCGGGACGCCGATCAGGGAGCCGAGCTGCTGGAGCTGCAGCACCGCCGCGGGCCGTTGCACGTCGCCGGCGACGAGGAGCGGCCGGCGGCCCTCGCGCGCGAGGTGGCGCGCGAGCTTCGCGGCCACCGTCGTCTTGCCGACGCCCTGGAGCCCGAGCAGCATCACCGACGTCGCGCCCGCGGCGTCGCGCGCGAGCTCCGGGTCCACGGGGCCCATCAGCGCGACGAGCTCCTCGTGGCAGGCCGCGACGAAGTGCTGGCCCGGGGTGGCGCGCACGACGCGCCCCGTCGCGTCGCGCACGCGGGTCTCGACCTTCTCGCCGAGGACGCGGCCCTTCACCCGCGCGAGGAAGTCCTTGGCGACCGCGAGGTCGACGTCGGCCTCGAGCAGCGCCGTGCGGACCTCGCGCAGCGCCTCGTCGACGTTCTCCTCGTCGAGGGTCGTGACTCCGCGCAGGCGGTCGCGGGCGGCCCCGAAGCCCCGGCTGAGCGTCTCGAGCATCCCGTCCCTCTCCGTCGGAAGCGCGTCAACATAGCGGACCCGGAGGGCCCTCCCCGCGCGGGATGTGGTATACGAACCCGCTCGCGCCGGGAGCCGGGAGGCCGATGCCCACGTCCGTCGAGGCTCAGATCGCCGGGCGCGTGTTCCGGATCGAGGTCGCCGTGGGGGACGCGGTCGAGCCCGGTACGGTCGTCGCGGTGCTCGAGTCCATGAAGATGGAAGTGCCGGTCGAGGCGCCCGCGCGCGGCCGCGTCGCGGCCATCCGCGTGCGCGAGGGCGACACCGTCGACGAGGGCGACGTGCTCGTGGAGCTCTCCTGAGGGCCGCCGTGGCGCGCCGTCTCACGGTGCGGCGCCTGCGCGCGCGCGAGCGCCACGAGGCGCTCGCGCGGCTGGCGGGCGCGCCGCTCCAGAACCTGCTCGTGGTCGACGCGGTGCACGCCGCCGGCGCGGCGCACGCGCCCGGCGAGGCGCGGGCCGAGGTGATCGCCGCGCTCGACGGCCGCGCGCTCGCGGGCGTCGCGTCGCTCCAGCCCACGCTGGCTCTGGAGGACGGCGCGGCGCCGGACGTGGTCGACGCGTTCCTGCCGCATCTGGTCGGCCTCGCCGCAGGGCTGCTCAAGGTGAGCGCCGCGAGCGCCGACGCGCTCTGGACGCCGCTGCGCCGCGCGGGCCGCCGCGCGCTCCTCGACCGCTACGAGACCGCCTACGCGCGCGCACCCGAGGAGCCGCCGCCCGTGCCGACGCCCCGCGGCGCGCGCGTGCGCTCGGCGCGGCCGACGGACCTCGAGGCGCTGGTGCACGCCGCGCGCGCGAGCCTGCGCGAGGAGCACCGCCCCGATCCCTTCGAAGGCGATCCCGCCGGCTTCCGCCGCTGGGTCGCGGGGCGCCTGCCGCGCGCGACGGTCGTGGAGCAGGACGGCGCCACCCGTTTCGTCGGCTACGCCGACGTGCAGCGCGCCGAGGGCTGGCTGCTGCAGGGCGTCTACACCTGGCCCGAGGCGCGCCGGCGCGGGCTCGCGGCCGCCGGCGTCGCGGACCTGTGCCGCCGCGCGCGCGCCGCCGGCGCCGCCCACGTGCAGCTCGCCGTCGTCGAGGGCAACACCGCCGCGGAGCGACTCTACGAGAGCCTCGGCTTCCGCAGCTTCGCGCGGCTGCGCACGATCCTGTTCGGCTGACGCGGCGCGCGGCGGCCGGCTACGCTGACCCTCCTTCCGGCGCCGCGACGGCGACCGGGCGAGGAGGGCGGACGATGGGTCTTCTCGACGGCAAGGTGGCGCTCGTGACCGGCGCAGGCGGCGGGCTCGGCCGCGAGCACGCGCTCGCGCTCGCGCGCGCGGGGGCGAAGGTCGTGGTGAACGACCTCGGCGGCGCGCGCGACGGCTCCGGGGCGGGCTCGTCGTCGATGGCGGACAAGGTCGTGGACGAGATCAAGGCGCTCGGTGGCCAGGCGGTGGCGAGCTACGACAGCGTGGCCGAGGTCGCCGCGGGCGAACGCATCGTGCAGACGGCCATCGATGCCTTCGGCCAGCTCGACGTGCTCGTAAACAACGCGGGCATCCTGCGCGACAAGACGCTCGCGAAGATGGACGAGCCGATGTGGGACGTCGTGGTGGCGGTGCACCTGAAGGGAACGTTCTGCGTCAGCCGTCCGGCGTTCAACCACATGAAGGAACGCGGGCAGGGTGGGGTCATC
>DATAGA010000638.1:0-8223 GCA_036257215.1 Myxococcota bacterium | reverse complement strand
GAGACGACGGACGTCCCCGGCCGCCGCCGCGAGCGCGTCGACGTCGGCCCCGAGCGCCGCCGCGTCGCGCTCGCCGAGCTTGCCGGCGCGCCACGCGCGCAGCCGCTCGACGAGGCGCTCCGGGAAGAGCGCTGCGACGGTCTGCGCGACGGTGGCCAGGCCTTCCGACGTGGCCGGCGCCGCCTCGACGGCGGCGAGCGCGTCGCGAGCCGCCTCCGCCACGCGAGCGCCCGCGCTCGAGTCCGGCAGCCGGCCGGCTTCCGCCGCCAGCAGCGCGCGCAGCGCGGCGCCCAGCTCCTCGTAGAGCGCCGCGACGCGCTCGGGCGCGTACGGGTCGGCTTCGAACAGCGCCGGCGAGACGCCCTCGCCGACCAGCTGGACCAGCGTCGCCTCGAGCTCGTCGGCGCCCGCCTCGCCGAGCGCGAGCGCCACGAGGTCGTCGTCGGGGCCCGCGGCGAAGGCCTCGGTCAGCGCGTGGTCCAGGACCGCGCGCACCGCGGCGCGCTGGCCGGCGCCGTCGCCGTCCACCTCGAAGCGCGGATGCAGGCCCGCCTCGAGCGGGTGGCGCGCGAGCAGCCGGCGGCAGAAGGCGTGGATCGACTGCACCACGAGCTGGTCGAGCTCCGCGACGAGCGAGCGCGCCCGCACGGCGGCGAGCTCGCGTTCGGGCACGTCGCCGTCGTCGAGGCCGATCGGCCGCTCGCCGCGGCCGAGCGCGCGGAGCGCTTCGCCGATGCGGTGCGCCATCTCCGCCGCGGCGGCCTCGGTGAACGTGATGGCCACGACGCCGCCGAGGACGCGCCGCGCGGCGCGCTCCGGCCCGCCCTCGTCCTTCTCCGCGCGCTCGAAGCCCGGCCCGAGGCACCACGCGACGACGCGGCTCACGAGCACGGTCGTCTTCCCGGTGCCCGCCCCCGCCTCGAGCGCCGTGCAGCCCTCGAAGCGCCGCACCGCCTCGCGCCGCGCGGCCGCGTCGGCGGCGGCGAGCGCCGCGCGGGCTTCCCTCTCGTGCGTGCTCACGCGTCGCCTCGGCGCCAGAGCTCGCGCAGCGCCGACTCGAGCGCGGGATCCGGCAGCTCCGCGTCCTGCTCGAGCCACGCGCGCAGCCGCGCCCGGGCGCCCGAGTCGCCGCGCGCGCACGCCTCGCGCACCTCGCACCCATCGCAGCGCTGCGGCGCCTTCGCGCCGTCGCGGGTGAGGAGGCGAGGCGGGTGGAGCCCCGCCGCCCGCGCCGCGACGAGCGCGGCCACCGCCCCGCCGAAGGCCGCGGCGAGCTCCGCGTCGTCCGCCCGCACGGAGACCTCGCGCGCGCCCTCCTCGACGTCGTCGCCGAGGAAGAGGTAGCGCCCGCTCGCGCCCACGCTCGCGAACGCGTAGGTCATCGCCTGGAGCGCGAGCCCCGACTCGACCGAGCGCCCGAGCGCGCTGCGGCGCCTCGCCGCGTCGGCGCCGGAGGCCACGCGGTTCGCGCCGCCCTTGTAGTCGGAGAACACGAGCCCTTCGCCTTCGGGCGCGCGCTCGACGAGGTCCGCGCGGAAGTGGAGCGTCAGGGGACCGTCGGGCGCGCCGACGGGGATGGCGGCCGCGCCGCGCGCCTCGACCGCGACGACGCGCGGCGACTCGCCGAGCAGCGCACGCGCGCGCGCCACCCGCGGCTCGATCCGCCGCGCGAGCGCCTCGGCGTAGCCGGGCAGCCCGATGCCCGCGTCGTCGAGCACCTCCAGGGCGGAGCGGCGCACGATCGCCGCCGTACTGGCGGCGTCCGGCCACGCGAACGGTGCGGCCGCGCGCCCGAGCCCCGCGTCGAACGGCTCGTCGGCGGGGAGCGCCGCGGCTGCGCGCACGAGCGCCTCGAGCGCGGCGTGCAGCGCGCTGCCCTCGAGCCGCGCGTCGGGACCGGGGCGCCACGCGAGGGCGTCGGGCAGCGGCGCGAGGCCGAGGTCGCGCTCGAGGAACGTTCGCCACGGACAGCGCGCGAACGACTCGAGCTGCGTCACGTGGAGCGCGCCGCGCCCGCGCGCACGGCGCCCCACGAAGCCGAGGTACGGACCGAGCGGTCGCGCGCCTGCCGGCGCATCCCACTCCTCGCGCGCGAGGCGGCGGGCGCGCGCGACGGCCGCGGCCGGCACGCCGTCGAACGCGCCCTCCTCGCTCCGCGCCTCCTCGAGCGCGAGCACGAGCGCAGCCTCGCGCGCCGGCTCGCCCGCCCGGAGGCCCGCGAGGATCGCGTGCTCGAACGCAGGCCGCAGGGCGCGCCCCGGGTCCTCGTCGGAGAAGAGAGCCGGCACGCGCGCGCGCGCGGCGCCCGCGAGCAGGAGCCGCTCGACGAACGGAGACGCCGCGCGCGCCCGCCCCTCCTCGGTCGCGGTCTGCCACGAGAGGGAGACCGAAGGGCTCGACGAGACGAGCTGCGCGAAGAGGTAGCGCTCCTCGTCGAGTCCGCGCGCCTTGAGCGGGATCTCGGGCAGCACGCTCTCGAGCGAGCGCCGCAGCGAGTCCGGCAGGAGCGCGTCGTCGTTCGGCCGGCGCGGGAAGACGTCGCGGCCGAGACCGACGACGAAGAGCGCGTCGAACGTGTGGGCGCGCGCCTCCACGACCGAAAGCACCGCAACCCCGCCGCCCGCGCCTCCGAGCGGCTCGGCCTCGGCGCTGGCGAGCGCGCGCTCGAGCAGCAGCGCCGTCTCCGCGGCGTCGAGCTCGACGCGCTCCGGCAGCTCCGCTGCGAGCGCGTCGAGCGCGCGCGCGAGCGCGCGCGCGGGCGCGGCCGACGCGTGCCAGTGGAGGCCCGTCGCGACGAGCTCCTCGAGCCGCTCGCGCCGCGCGCCGAAGCCGGCGCGGCCCTCGAGCTGCGCGAGCGCCGCGACGCTCGCGCGCGCGTCGAGGACGGTCCGCTCGAGCAGCCAGGCCGGGACGCTGCGACGCCGCAGCCGCAGGCCCTGTGCGCCCTCGCCCGCGCCGTGCGGGGCGTCGTACGGGACGAGCCCCTGGCCCACCGGGAGCCGCAGCTCCGCGCGACCGCGCAGGCGCGCCCCGACGTCGAGCGCCGCGACGTCCGCGAGGCGGCCCGCGCCGAGCGCGTGGAGCGCGACGCGCAGGTCGCTCGCGTCGTCGCGCCGGCGCTGCGCGGCGGGTCCGGGTGGCCCGCCCGCAGCGCGCGCTGCGAGCCAGTCGTCGACGGGCGCCTGGCCGCGCTCGCGCAGCAGTCGGAGCAGCGCGTGGAGCGGGCGCGCCGAGGGCAGCGCGACGCTCGCGACGTCCGGCGCGCCCGAGAACGGCACGCCGAGCCGCCGCAGGTGGCGGCGCAGCGGCGCCGCGTACGGCGCGAGGTCGCGCGCGACGATGCCGATGCGCTCGGGGACGGCGCCCGCGTCGAGCAACTCGCGCACCTCGGCGGCGACCGCGCGCGCCTCCGCGTCGGCGCCGGGCGCCTCGCGGAGGCGCAGCTCCGGTGCGGGCGGCGGGGCGCCGGCCGGCGCCTCCACGCGCGCTCCCGCGAGCGCGAGCCGCACGCGCAGCCGTTCGCCGAACGCGACGCCCGGATCCGTACGGGTCGGCTCCGCCGGGTCCGGCGGCGCTTCGACGAGCACCTGCGCGGCGCAGCGACGCACGAGCGCTTCGAGCAGTGCGCCCGCGCAGCCCGTGGCGTCGGCGAACCCGTGCACGACCACGGCGCGCGCGGGGAGGAGCTCCGGCCGCTGGTCGAGGAGCTCGGCCGCGCGCGCGAAGGCGCGCGAGCGGTGCGAGAGGCAGAGGTCGTCGAGCGCGCGCAGCGTGCGCGCGGCGACCCGCACGAGCGCCTCCGCGCGCGCGCGCGCCTGCGGCGACGCCGGGGCCGCGGCGAGCGCATCGAGCGCGGCGTCGGTGAGCACGGGCTCGAAGCCCGCGTCGAGGAGGTCCGCCACCGAGCCGACCGCGGCGGCGTAACCGTCGCGCAGCGGCTCGAGCGCCTCGCGCAGGGCGGGCTCGCGCCGCGCCTCGCGCCGCACGAGCAGCGGGAAGAGCGCATCCGCGTCGCTGGGCCCTGCACCGGCCCGCGCCAGCACTTCGCTCGCGAGCCGCCGAAGCGTCTGTACCGTGACGCCTGCGGCGGCGCCGCCGAGCGCGCGCGCGATGCGGGCCGAGGCGTGCTCCCGCAGGCTACGCGAAGGGACGACGACCCGCAGCGGCGCGGCGAGGAGCCGCTCGAGGGCGGCCGGCGGCGCGCCCGGCGCAGCCGCCTCGCGCAGCGAGGCCGCGTGCTGGGCGACGGCCGCGACGAGCGCTGCTTCCGCGGCCCGCGCGCCGGAGGGCTGTACCAGGGTGGCTCGGTTCACGGCGCGCAGCCTATCCGGCCGCCGTGACGGAAGCGGTCACGCCGGTCGGCGCCCGGAGCGCCCGCTCAGACCTGGAGCTCGACGATGGCCCGATCCGCGAAGCGCCCGCCGAGGCGGGCGCCGAAGAGCACGAGGGCGAGCTGCCAGCCGTACTTGCGGCGCAGCGCGGCGAAGGCGCGCTCGCGGGTCGGCGCGTCGGTCACGACGCGCGCGCGGGCGTCGACCCAGCGCTCGGGACGACGCAGCCGTCCGCGCGCGTCGCAGGCCGCGAGCCGCGCCCGCCCGTTCGCGCGGATCCGCTTGACCTTGCCCGACTTCCCGTTCGTATAGACGTAGAGCCGCGCCCCTTCGGGCGCGATCCAGACGGCCGTCCGGACCTCGCGCCCGTCCCGCCGGAAGGTCGCCAGGCTGACGTAGGCCTCGCGCTCCGCGTCGAAGGGCGGCTGCACGAGTCGGCGTGGCGGAGTCGTCACGAGCGTTTCGTTCTCGGATCGGATAGCCGACCGAGCCGGCTTCGCCGGCTCCCGTCGGCTAGAGCGCGCCCAGGATGGCCTCGGCCTTGCTCACCTCGAACTTGCCCGGCTGCTCGACCGCGATGTGTCGCACGATGCCGTCGTCGACGACGAGGGCGTAGCGCTGCGAGCGCGAGCCCATGCCGAACTTCGAGCCGTCGAGCTCGAGCCCGACCGCGCGCGTGAACTCGCCGTTCCCGTCCGCGAGCATCGCCACGTTCGAGCCGGCGCCGCGGTCCTTCGCCCACGCGCCCATCACGAAGGCGTCGTTGACCGAGAGACAGGCGATCTCGTCGACGCCCTTCTTGCGGATCGCGTCCGCCTGGTCGATGTAGCCGGGCAGATGCTGGGCCGAGCAGGTCGGCGTGAACGCGCCCGGGACCGCGAAGAGGACCACCTTCTTCCCGGCGAAGTACTCGTCCGCCTTCACGTCCTTCGTGCCGGCGGGGGTCACCACCTTGAGGGGCACCGAGGGAATCCTGTCGCCCACCTTGATCGCCATCGTTCCTCTCCGTTGCGTGCGGGTTGGACCGGCGAGGATAGAGCGTGAGGCGGGCCGGCGATAGCGTCCGGGAGATGGAGCCGCGCATCGGGATCCCGCCCTCTCTGGTCGCAGGCGGCGGCGGTGCGCGCGCCCGGCACAGCCTCTCCGCGGCGTACGCCGAGGCGGTGGCCGAGGCGGGCGGGGTCCCGCTCTACCTCCCGCCGGCGGCGAGCCCGGCGGCCTCGCTGGCGGCGGTCGACGCGCTGCTCCTCCCGGGCGGCGGCGACTTCGTCCCGCCGGGCGAGCCTCCCCCGGGCGTCGCGTTCGACGTCGTCGCCCCCGAGCGGCTTCGCTGGGACCGCGCGCTGCTGGCCGCGGCGCGCGCCGCGGGGCGGCCCGTGCTCGGGGTCTGCTACGGGATGCAGCTCCTCGCGCTCGAGAGCGGCGGCGCGCTCGTGCACCACCTCCCGCTCGAGCGGCCCGCCGCCGGCGAGCACCAGCTGCGCGACCCCGCCGCGCGGCACGCGGTCGCGATCGAGCCGGCGACCCGCCTCGCCCGCATCTTCGGCGCCACCGCGCTCGACGTGAACAGCCGCCATCACCAGGCGGTGTCGCTGCCCGGGCGCGGCCTGCGCGTCTGCGCCCGCGCACCGGACGGCGTCGTGGAGGCGCTCGAGTCCGACGCCGACGACGCGCCGTTCGTCGTCGGCGTGCAGTGGCACCCCGAGGACCTCGACGCCCCCCACCGCCGCGCTCTCTTCGGCGCGCTGGTCGCCGCGGCCGCGGGGCGCGGTGCCTAGGGGCGCGAAGCCTGACGCAGCCGGCGCGTGAGCAGCTGGCGGTCGTTGCCTGCGAAGCCGATCGAGCGGTAGAGGCGCTCGGCGGGCCCGCTCTCGCGCTCGACCTCGAGGTGCACGGCGCACAGGCCCAACGCATCCGCCTCGGCGAGGAGCGCCTCCAGCGCGGCGCGGGCGAGGCCGCGCCGGCGCGCAGTGGGCGCGACGTAGAGCTCGTCCACGATGCCGTCCCGCCCGCGGTACTCGAAGCTCCAGCCGAAGGTGAGCGCGACGTAGCCGAGGCTGCAACCGTCGCGCTCGATCAGCCAGAGCCGGCCGAGGCTCGGGTCGGCGACGAACGCCGAGACGAGGCGCTCGCCGATCGCCGCGTCGAACGGGACGCCCATCTCGGCGTTGAAGGGCGCCATGAACGCCAGCACCGTCGCCACGTCGGCCGCGGCTGCGAGGCGCAGCGGCGTCGCGCTCGTCTCGCGCTCCATCACGCCTCCGGGGCCCGCTCGCCGCGCAGCGGGTCGAGGAAGAAGCGCCAGTCGAGCAGGCCGACGCGCACCCGGTGCCAGGTCGCGGCGCCGCCGCGCTCGGCCCGGCGCGCGTCGCGGATCGCGCGGGCGCGCCGCGCCGCGCGCGTGTCGCGCGGCGCTTCCCGCCGCGCGCGCGCGACCGCGGCGTCGCTCGCGAGCACCTGCATGCGTCCCGCGGCGCGCAGGCGCCGGTAGCCCCCGCGCGGTCCGAGCTCGTGGTAACGCAGGTCCGCGCGCAGCGCGCGGAAGGCGAGCTCGCGCAGCCGGCGTCCTTCGGGGCCGAGCGCGACGTCGTCGCGCAGGATCTCCTGGCCGCGCTGCTCGAGCGCGCGGCGGTCGGCGGGATCGCGCACCTCGCGCTCGACCAGGCTGCGCTTCGCGATCCAGTCGACGCGGTCCGCGAGGCGCGCGGGGTCCGACGCGAGCGCGTCGAGCGTCTCCTCCCACATCGCGACGACGCGCGCCTTCCACGCGACCGGGGGCGCGGGGGCTCGCGCCAACGCGGCGCGCACGCGCTCGAGGTACTCGCGCTGGAGCGCGAGGGCGCTGCGGCGGCCCCCGCCGGCGAGCTCGAGCGTCGCCGCGAGCTCCGGGTCGCGCGCGAGGGCGCGCAGCGCGCCGAGCGGGTCGGCGAGCGCGGGCCAGTCGGCGCCGGGCTCCGCCTCGATCGCCTCGAGGACGAGCGCGGTCGCGCCGACGCGCAGGACCTGCGCCCACTCGCACAGGTTGGCGTCGGCGTGCAGCAGGTGGAGCCTGCGCCGGCTCGCGAACGCGCTCCACGGCCGGAAGAAGAGGTCGCGGCTCTCGTAGAGCGGGCGCTCGTCGCCCGAGGTGAACACGCGCGAGAGCGCGCGCAGGTACGGCGGCCGCTGCGCGAGGCGCAGCAAGGGGCCGCCGTCGAGCACCACCGCGCCGGCGCCGCTGTAGAGCGTGCGCGTCACGAGAAACGCCGTGAGCGCCCGCTCGATCGGGCGGAAGTGGAAGCGCCGGTAGAGCCGCGAGTGCAGCTCGAAGAGCGGGTGGAGCGGCGCCTCCAGCCACGCGAGCCGACGCGCGACCTCGCCCGGATGCTCGGAGACGAAGCGGAAGAGCCGCGAGGGTGCGGACGCGAGCGCGTCGGCGGCGCGCCTGAGCGCGGCGGCGGCGGCCTCCGCGCGGCGCGGCAGCAACGCGGCGATCGCCCACGGCGCGAGCGCGACGAGAGGGAGCAGGAACGCGGCCACGGCGGCGAGCGCGGCGAGCAGCGCCGCGGCGACGAGCCAGGCGAGCGCCGGCAGCGTCGCGAGCCAGAGCGCCGCCCAGAGCGGCGCCAGCCGGAGCCGCTCGGCCGGGCTCAGCGGGTCCTCCACCCAGTAGCTCTCGTGCGACCCGAAAGTGTGTCCCTGGCTGTCGACGTTGTTCTTCCCGATGCGCACCCGGCCTCCCCAGCCGCGGCGCGCGAGCTCGGCCGTCACGCCGTCCGCGAGCTCCTCGACGAGCTCGTCCTTCGCGCGCTCGCAGGCGAGCAGCGCGAACGGGTCGCGACACTCGGGGCTGGCGAGCTCGAGCAGCCCGTGCTCGAAGTGGTGCGGCGTCGCCTCGTAGTGGAACGAGCCG
>DATAGA010000642.1:0-5304 GCA_036257215.1 Myxococcota bacterium | reverse complement strand
GCGCACAAGGCCTCCGAGGAGGGCATCGCGGCGGTCGAGTTCCACGCGGGGATCGCGCGGCCGCCGGTCGACCCGCACCACATCCCCGCCTGCATCTACTCGCAGCCCCAGGTGGCCTGGATCGGGCTCGGCGAGGCAGAGGCGCGCGCGCGCTACGGCGACGACCTGCGCGTCGGCCGCTTCCCGTTCACGGCCTCGGGCAAGGCGATCGCGGCGGCCCACACGGCGGGCTTCGCGAAGATCCTGGCGGAGCCCCGCTACGGCCAGATCGTCGGCGCCTCCGTCGTCGGCGCGGGCGCCACCGAGCTCATCATCGAGATGTCGCTCGCGCTCGCCCTCGAGGCGACGACGAGCGAGATCGCCGGAACGAGCCACGCGCACCCGACCCTGTCGGAGGCGCTGCTCGAGGCCGCGCTCGCCGCCGAGGGCCGCTCGATCAACTTCTGAGTCTGCCCGGCCGAGGGAGAGGGCCATGAGCATCGAGGTGCAGCTGCCGGCGCTCGGCGAGAGCGTGCTCGAGGGGACCGTCGCCCGCTGGCTGGTGAAGGAAGGCGACGCGGTCGAGCAGGACCAGCCGATCGTCGAGGTCACGACCGACAAGGTCGACGCGGAGATCCCGGCGCCGGCCGCCGGCGTGATCGAGGCGCTCGTCGCGGCCGAAGGCGACGTCGTCCCGGTGGGCGGCGTGCTCGCGCGGATCGCCGCGCCGGGCGAGGCGCGTCCGGGCGCACAGCGCGCCGCGAGCGCCCGCGCGCCGGCTCCGGCACAGGCACCGCCCCAGCCCAGCGCGCCGCCCCGACCCGCCGCCCCGGCCCCGCGAAGCCCGGCCCCCGGCCCCGCCGAGCCGGCGCGCGCGACCCCGGTCGCGCGGCGTGTCGCCGAGGACACCGGCGTCGACCTCGGCCGCGTGCCGGGGACGGGCATCGGCGGGCGCGTGACGAAGGCGGACGTCGAGCGCGCGGCCGCGCCGCCTGCGGCCGCTGCGGCGACCCCCGCGCGCCCTGCCGCCGCGGCTCGTCCCGCGCCGACACCGGCCGGTCGCGGCGCGCGCGCGCCCGCGGCGGACCGCTTCGGCCACTACGCGGTGCAGGAAGGCGACCGCGTCGTCCCGATGAGCCCGCTGCGCAAGCTCGTCGCCGAGCACATGGTCTACTCGAAGCAGACCGCGCCGCACGTCGGCACGGTGGCCGAGGTGGACCTCGGCGGCGTGGTGCGCCTGCGCGACGCGCACAAGGAGGCGTTCGCCGAGCAGCACGGCGTCCCGCTCACGTTCCTGCCGTTCGTGGTCCACGCGGCGGTGCGCGCGCTGCGCGAGCATCCCGCGCTGAACGCGTCCGTGCTCGAGGACTCGATCGTCGAGAAGCGCGACGTCCACGTCGGGATCGCCGTGGAGACCGAGCGCGGCCTGATCGTGCCGGTCGTGCGGCACGCGGACCGCCTCTCGCTCGCGGGGCTCGCGGCGGCGATCGAGGACCTCTCCGCGCGCTCGCGCACGAAGCGCCTCTCCGCGGACGAGCTGCAGGGCGGCACCTTCACCGTCTCGAACCCCGGACGCCACGGGAACCTCTACGGGTTCGCGATCATCAACCAGCCGCAGGTCGGGATCCTGCGGATGGGCGAGATCGTGAAGCGTCCGGTCGTGCGCAGCGTCGGCGGCGAGGACGCGATCGTCGTGCGGCCGGTCATGCACCTCGCGCTCTCCTACGACCACCGCGCGGTCGACGGCGCGCCCGCCAACGCGTTCCTCCACCGCGTGAAGGAGCTGCTCGAGACCGCCGACTTCGACCTCTGAGGCGCCATGGGCGACGGGCTCCACATCGACTGGCTCGGCCGCGTCCCCTACGCCGACGCGCTCGCGCGCCAGGCGGACGCCGTGGAGGCGCGCCGTGCCGGCGCGTCGGGCGACCGCCTGCTGCTGCTCGAGCACCCGCCGGTCGTGACGCTCGGCCGCTCGGCGCGCGAGGAGAACCTGCGAACTCCGCGCGCGGCGCTCGTGGCGCGCGGCGTCGAGGTGCACGAGGTGGCGCGGGGCGGCGACGTCACCTGGCACGGTCCCGGCCAGCTCGTCGGGTACCTGATCGTCGACCTCGCGGCGCGCGGGCTCGCCGACGCGCCGGCCTTCCTGCGGCTGGTCGAGGCGGCGCTCGCCGACGCCCTCGCGCGCCTCGGCGTCGCGGCCGAGGCGCGCCCGGGAATGACGGGGGTGTTCGTCGCCGGCTCTGCGCCGCCGCGCAAGCTCGCGTCGATCGGGCTCGGCCTGCGCGGCTGGATCAGCTGGCACGGCTTCGCGCTGAACGTCACGACGGCGCCGCACGCGTTCTCGGACATCGTGCCGTGCGGCCTGCACGGCGTGTCCATGACGTCCCTCGCGCAGGAACTCGGCACGGAGCGCGCGGGCCTCCTCGACGAGGCGCGCGCCGCCGTCGCGGCCGCCTTCTCGGAGCGCCTCGCGTGAGCGCCGCGCCGCGCGTCCCGAAGCCGGCCGACAACCGGCGCGTCCCGCTCGAGCGCGAGGGGCGGCCGGCGTGGCTGCGCGCGCGCCTGCACGCGAGCGAGCGGGTGGAGGCGATGCGCCGGCTCGTGCAGGAGGAGCGGCTCCACACGGTCTGCTTCTCGGCGGCCTGCCCGAACCTCGGCGAGTGCTGGTCGCGCGGGACCGCGACCTTCATGATCGGCGGCAACCGCTGCACCCGCCGCTGCGGCTTCTGCGACGTCACGACCGGGCGCCCCGCGGCGCTCGACCCGGACGAGCCGGCGCGCGTGGCCGACGCGGTGGCGCGGCTGGGCCTGCGCTTCGCCGTCGTCACGTGCGTCGCCCGCGACGACCTGCCCGACGGGGGCGCGGCGCAGATGGCGGCGACCGTGCGGGCGCTGCGCGCGCGCTGCCCGGGCACGGGGATCGAGGTGCTGATCGCGGACTACGGCGGCGACGAGGCGGCGCTGCGCAGCGTGCTCGACGCGGCGCCCGACGTCCTGAACCACAACCTCGAGACCGTGGAGCGGCTCCAGCGCCGCGTGCGCCCGGCCGCGAGCTACGCGCGCTCGCTGGGGGTGCTGCGCCGTTCGCGCCAGATCGCGCCGGGCATTCCCACGAAGAGCGGCCTCATGCTCGGTCTCGGCGAGGAGCCGGACGAGCTGCGCGCCGCGCTGCGCGACCTGCGCGGGGTCGGGGTGAGCCTGCTGACGCTCGGCCAGTACCTGCGCCCGTCCCCGGCCCACCTCCCGGTCGAGCGCACGGTGCCGCCCGAGGAGTTCGACGCCTGGGCCGCGGAGGCGCGCGCGCTGGGGTTCGAGGAGGTGGCCGCGGGCCCGCTCGTGCGCAGCTCCTACCGCGCAGAGCGGCTCGCGGGCCGCGAGCCGATTCCCTAAGTTCGGCGCCCATGGCGGCTCGGGTCGTCAAGGTCCGACGCGAAGACAAGCTCACCTGGGTCGAGCGGCTCTACGTGCCGCTGATCGTGAAGGGGCTCTGGACCACCGCGCGCCACTTCTTCCGCAACCTCGGCGGGTACGTGCGGGGCAAGCCGACGACCTTCGTCGTCCAGTACCCCGAGGAGCGGGTCGACTACGCCGACGCCTTCCGCGGCATGCCCGTCCTGGTGCAGCTCGACAACGGCCAGCCGAAGTGCGTGGCCTGCGGCCTGTGCGAGTTCGCGTGCCCGACCGACTGCATCTCGATCGTCCCCGGCGAGCTCGAGGGCGCGGGCATCGAGCGCTACCCGGAAGTGTTCGAGATCGACATGTCGCGCTGCATGTTCTGCGGCCTGTGCGAGGAGGCCTGCCCCGAGGAGGCCATCGTCATGAGCCGCGAGGTCGAGGTCGCCTCCTTCGACCGCGGCGGGATGATCTTCGACAAGGAGAAGCTGCTCGTGCCCGAGCCGCTGCTCAAGCGCCGCCTCGAGTTCCTGCGCGCCGAGTACGACCGCGATCACGCGCCCCAGCGACCGGTGAGCGGCGGCGGGGAAACGCCCGCGTCGTGAGCGCCCCGCTCGAGGACTTCGGCTCGCCGGTGTTGGCGCGGCTGCTGCGGGCCGCGTCCGGCGCGGTGCTCGCCACCCACGCGCGTCTCGGCGAGCCGACGGCGATCGTGGAGCCGGCCCGCCTGCTCGAGGTGATGCAGCTCCTGCGCGACGACCCGGCGACGTCGTTCGACATGCTGATGGATCTGACCGGCGTCGACTACCTCGGCTACCCGGACCGCGACGGCCCGCGCTTCGAGGTGGCCTACCACCTCTACTCGCTCCAGCACGGCCACCGCCTGCGCGTGCGCGTCGGCGTCCCGGCCGACCCGTGCGAGGTCGACTCCCTGATCTCGCTCTGGCCCGCGGCGAACTGGATGGAGCGCGAGGCGTGGGACCTCTACGGCATCCGCTTCCGCGGCCACCCGGACCTGCGCCGGCTGCTCTTGTACGAGGAGTTCGAGGGCCACCCGCTGCGCAAGGACTACGCGAAGGAGCGGCGCCAGCCGCTCATCGGGCCGAGGAACTAGCGCATGGCCCAGGACCCCCGCAGCATTCTCCGGCACGACGCGCTGCTCGCCGACGACCTCGAGCGCGACCTCCACACCGAGCACCAGATCCTCAACATGGGGCCGTCCCACCCGGCCACCCACGGGACGGTGAAGTTCCTGATCGAGCTCGACGGCGAGACGATCGTCGATCTCGACATCCAGGTCGGCTACCTGCACCGCGGCTTCGAGAAGGAGTGCGAGAGCGGCACCTGGTACCAGGCGATCCCGTACACGGATCGGCTCAACTACAACTCGGCGATCCTCTGCAACGTCGCGTTCTGCCTCGCGGTCGAGAAGCTCTGCAGCATCGAGACGCCCGAGCGCTGCCAGTGGCTGCGCGTCCTCGCGGCCGAGCTCTCGCGCATCGGCGACCACCTGACGCGCACCGGCGCGGCCTGCCTCGAGCTCCAGGCGATGACGCCGTTCCTCTACGGGATCGAGGCGCGCGAGCTGAACTGGGACCTGCAGGAGGAGCTCTGCGGCGCGCGCGTCACGTCGAACTACGTCCGCATCGGCGGCGTGAAGCACGACATCGCGCCGGGCTTCTCGGCGCGCTTCCGCGACACGGTCGCCAAGACCCGCGAGCTGCTCACCGACTTCGAGAAGGTCGTCACCCAGAACCGCATCTTCGTGGACCGCATGAAGGGCACCGGGGTGATCTCGAAGGAGGACTGCATCCGCTACGCGGTCACCGGTCCGATCCTGCGCTCGGTGGGCGTGCCGCTGGACCTGCGCAAGGACGAGCCGTACCTCGTCTACGACCAGGTCGACTTCGACGTCCCGATCGGCGAGGTGGG
>DATAGA010000616.1:0-9170 GCA_036257215.1 Myxococcota bacterium | reverse complement strand
GACGCGCTGCTCCGCTCCCACCACGCGCGGGAGGTGAACCTTGTCGAGGCGTGATCGCGACCGCGCACTCGCGCTCGCGGGCGGCCTCGCGCTCCTCGTGGTCGGCTCCGGCTGCTGGGAGCAGTGGTCCGAGAGCTGGTTCCCGCAGATGAAGTGGCAGAAGGCCGTGCAGGCCTACGAGCGCGTGGAGTTCAAGGGCCGTATCGAGGGCTTCATGCCGCCCGAGGGCTCCGTGCCGGTCGAGCCGCTCGACCCGACCTACGAGCGCTTCGACCCGAAGGTGGACAGCCTCGTCAACCCGACGAACCCGGCGGACCTGAACTCGCTCGAACGGGGCCGCGAGACCTACACGACGTACTGCGCGACGTGCCACGGCCCCTCGGGCATGGGCGACGGGCCCGTCAGCATGGCGAACAAGCGGCCCGGCCCCTTCGCCGGCGTGTTCCCGCTCGTGACCGCGATGAGCCGCAGCGACGGCTACGTCTACAACATCATCCGAAACGGCGGCGGCCGCATGCCGAGCTACAAGCGGATCCCCAGGGAAGACCGCTGGCACCTCGTGAACTACGTGCGGTACCTGCAGAAGGGAGGCCGGCCGTGACGCCGACCCAACCCGAGCGCGTCGAGCCGCGCGGCCTGCCGGTCGGCGCGGCGGCCGTGTGCGGCGTGCTCGTCCTGATCGGCCTCGTGGCCTTCTTCGTCGGACTCGCTCGGGACCCCGCGACCGCCTGGCGCGCGTTCCACGTGAACTACCTCTACTTCGCGGGCCTGGCGCAGGCCGGGATCGTGCTCGCGTGCGCGTTCGTGATCATCGGCGCGCGCTGGCCGGGTCCGGTGCGCCGCATCGCCGAGGCGCTCGGCGCCTGGGTGCCCATCACGTTCGTGCTCGGCCTCGTCGGCTTCTTCGGCGGCCGCCACTACATCTACGAGTGGATCGAGCACCCGATCCCGGTGAAGCAGGCCTGGCTGAACGAGGGCCGCCTGGGCCTCGTGGACCTCGGCATCCTGCTCCTCCTCTCGATCCTCACGTTCGTCTTCCTGAAGACGTCGCTGCGGCCGGCGCTCCACGGCGCGGCGGACCGCACGAGCGGCTTCGCGCGCACGCTCGCCGAGCGCTGGACGGTCAACTGGCGCGGCGACGACGTCGAGCGGGAGATCGCCGACGCCAAGCTGCGCCGGCTCGCACCGGTCATCTGCCTGTCCTACGCGGTCGGCTACAGCATCATCGGGTTCGACCAGGTGATGTCGCTCGAGCCGACCTGGTTCTCGAACCTGTTCGGGGCGTTCTTCGCCTGGGGCGCTTTCCTCTCGGCGATCTCGGTCACCGCGCTGCTGAGCGTCCTCCACCGCAACTACCCGGGTCTCGAGGGCGAGCTGGGCAGCAGCCGCTTCCACGACCTCGGCAAGATGATCTTCGCGTTCTCGATCTTCTGGATGTACCTCTTCTTCTCGCAGTACCTCGTCATCTGGTACGGCAACCTGCCCGAGGAGACGAGCTTCGTCCGCGATCGGCTCGGCGAGGGCTTCCTGCAGGACGTCTGGTACCTCCAGGGGTTCTGGGAGCGGGTGTCCCGCGAGCCGTGGGTGAAGATCACGCTCACCGCGTGGGTGTGCGTGTGGGTGATTCCGTTCTGGTGCCTGCTCGGCCAGCGCCCGAAGAAGACGTGGTGGTTCCTCGGCACGATCGCCTCGATCTCCGCCTTCGGTTTCTGGCTGGAGCGAAACGTGCTCGTGTGGCCGTCGCTCGTGCCGCAGGACACCTGGGCCTGGCTCGGCTTCACGCAGATCGGCATCGCGCTCGGGTTCCTCGGCGCCTTCGCGCTCGTGTTCCTGACCTACACGCGCGTCTTCCCGTCGCTCGCCCTGCCGCGGCGGGTCTGAACCGGGCCGCATGACGGCCGCCGGCCCCGAGGCGCCCTTGCGGCTGCGCCTGCGGGGCGGCGGGACCGTGGAGCTCGGCGCCGACGCCGTGCGCCACCCGCGCTCCGTTCGTCTCGGCGGCTCGGTGACGACGCCGTACGAGGACGTGACGCACGTGAGCGCGCTGCCGGGACTCGTGCGCCTGGGCACGCGGCGCGGCTCGTTCTGGCTCCGCGGCTCCGACTTCGCCGAGCCCGGCGGACCGGGCAGCCTCGCCCGCGAGCTGCGCGCGCGGATCGCACGGCGCGCCGGCGGCTTCGCGCAGCTCGAGCGCATGGCGCGGCTCGACGGCCTCGCGGCGCGACCCGGCCCGGCCCGGCTCGGACCCGCGCTCGCTCTCGCTTGCGCGGCCGTGTTCGCCGCCGACGCGGCCGACCCCGCCGTCGGCTACACGGGCGCGTTCAGCGCGCTCCTGGCCAGCCTCGGCGAGCCGTGGCGGCTCGTGAGCGCCCATTTCCTCCACGCCTCGCTGCTGCACCTCGCGCTGAACGCCGTGGCCCTCGTGGTGCTCGGCGCCCTGGCCGAACGCTCCGTGGGCGCGCGCGCGGCGACGGTGATCGCGGCGTGCGCGGGGCTCGGCGCGATGGCGGCGTGCTGGGCCGCGGGCTACGAGCACGCGGTCGGCGCGTCCGGGCTCGTGTACGGCCTCGCCGGGGCGCTGCTCTGGCTCGAGCTCGCGCGCCCCGAGGCGCTCCCCGTCTCCTGGCGGCTGCCGCGGCGGCTGCTCGTCGGCGCGTTGCTGCTCGAGAGCGCGCTGCTCCTCCCCGTCCCGGAAGTCGCGCACGCCGCCCACGCCGGCGGCTTCGCCGCGGGTGCGGTCGCGGCGGCGGCGGTGGGCCCGCGGCTCGGGCGGGAAGGGCGGCCGCGCCGGGCGCTGCTCGCCGCGCACGCGCTGTGCGCGGGCCTCGCGCTCCTCGCGGGCGTCGCGTGGACGCGGGCGGCGTTCTTCCCCGATACCGGCGCGCTCGCGCGCCGCGGAGAGACGCTGCTCGCGATGGAGGGCGTGCCGCCCCTCTTCCTCAACAACGAGGCCTGGCGCATCGCCATCGCGCCCGCTCCGGACTCCGCCGCGCTCGGCGTGGCCGAGCGGCTCGCCGAGCGCGCCGCGGAGGCGACGCACTGGGCGCAGCCCGCGGTGCTCGACACCCTCGCCGAGATCCACTTCGCCGCCGGGCGCCCCGCGCTCGCGGCGGAGCTCGCCGACGCCGCGCTCGCCCTCGCGCCGGACGACCCGTACTACCAGGCGCAGCACCGGCGCTTCGCCGAAGAGCGCGCGAAGGCGGCGCCGACTCCTCCGTCGGGCGCGCCGAGCGCGCCTCGGCGCGCGCCGCTCAGAGTGTGAAGAGATCGCCGTCCGCGGCGATCTCGATCCGGCCCCGGAAGGACGGCGCGGCGACGCGCCGGTACTGGAAGCCGTACACCGGCGGCGGTCGCAGCCGCACGAGCACGAGCCGACGCACGCCCGCGCGCGTCGCGAGCGCGCCGACGTCCTCGAGTCGCGTGTGGAGCGCCGCCTCGCGCGCGAGCGCGTCGACGCCCTCGATGCCCGCGTCGAGGGCCGCCTGGAGCGACGCCCCGTAGAGCGCTTCGTGCACCCAGAGGTCCGCGCCCTTCGCCGCCGCCAGGAGCCCGTCCGGATCCCAGCCGGCGCTCGAGACCACCGCGGCGGCGCCCGCGCCTTCGATGCGCCAGGCGAGCGCGGGCGTCGGCCCGCCGCGCAGCTCCGCGGCGCGCAGCGAGAGCGGGCCGAGCGCGAGGGTGAACCCGTCGCCCGCCTCGACCGCTTCGAGCGCGGGCGGCGCGGAGCGCCCGAAGCTGGCCGCCTCGGCGGCGGCACCGGCCGCATGGGCCGCGCGCAGAGCGTCGGCCAGCGCCCGCGTCCCCGGCGGCCCGACGACGCGCACCGCGTCGCCGGCTCCGCTCGTCGCACCCGCGACCCACCAGTCGTCGAGCCCGAGGACGTTCTCGGGCAGGAGGCTCGTGAGGAGCACGACGCGCGGCTGCGTCACCGGGATCTCCGCCCGCCGGAGCGCTTGCGCGACCGCGCGTCCCGCGTCGACGAGGACCACCGTCTGCTCGAGCCCCACCGCGACCGCCGGCCCGAGGCGCAGGTGGTTCTCGAACGTGCCGCCGGTCCCCGCCGTCACGACGGAGAGCCGCTCGAAGCGGCGCGGCTCGAGCGGCGCCACCCCGGCCGCCACGGTCTCGAGGCGGCGCGACGCGAACGAGGCCGCCCACATCGCGGCCACGAGCGCGAGCAGGACCGCGAGGAGCCCGATCCGGCTCACTCGAAGACCACCGTCCGGGTCCCGTAGACGAGGATGCGGTCCTCGAGGTGCCAGCGCACCGCGCGCGCGAGCACCGCCCGCTCCACGTCGCGGCCCTTGCGCACGAGGTCCTCGACCGCGTCGCGGTGCGAGGTCCGGATCACGTCCTGTTCGATGATCGGGCCCTCGTCGAGGTCCGTCGTGGCGTAGTGCGCGGTGGCTCCGATCAGCTTCACGCCGCGCTCGGCCGCCTGGTGGTAGGGCTTGCCGCCGACGAAGGCGGGCAGGAACGAGTGGTGGATGTTGATGATCGCGCCGGGGAAGCGCGCGATGAAGTCCCCGCTCAGGATCTGCATGTAGCGGGCGAGCACGACGAGGTCGATCCGTTCCGCCGCGAGCAGCTCGAGCTCGCGCCGCTCGGCCTCGCGCTTCGTCTCCTTCGTCACCTCGAACACGTGGAAGGGGAGGCCGAACTGCGCGGCGACCGGGCCGAGCGTCTCGTGGTTGCTCGCGACGAGCCCGATGTCGCACGCAAGCTCGCCGGCCCGGTGGCGCAGCAAGAGGTCGTAGAGGCAGTGGTCGTAGCGCGACACGAAGATCGCGAGTCGCTTGCGCCGGTCGGCGTACGCGATGCGCCAGCGCATCGCGAAGCGCTCGGCCGTCTCGCGGATCGCGTTCTCGAGCGTCAGGCGGTCGGTGTGGATCTCCGCGAGGTCGAAGCGGATGCGCTGGAAGAACTGCCCGGCCGCGGGATCGGTGTGCTGGTCGGCGTCGAGGATGTTGGCGCCATGGCCGTAGAGCAGCTGCGCGAGCGCCGCCACGATGCCGCGCCGGTCCGGACAATGGACCAGCAGCGTCGCCGTCGGCCGGTCCGGGGCGTCGTGCCGAGGCGCCATCGCGCGCGGAGTCTAGCCGGGGAGCCGCGGGCGGCAGCCCGCCGAGCCCGGCGATTCGGGATCGGACGGGAGGAGCTCCACGACGCACTCGTACGTCGCGCTCGCAGGGGCGCGCCCGCGAAACCCTCTAGACCCTCCGCCGCCCGTCCGATACGATCGGTCATAGAGGATTTCACTCATCCTCGAGTCCGCCGCGGGCGCCCAGGGAGGGCGTCCGAGACGGGCGGCCCGGGACGGTAGGGAAAGGCGCTTACCGGAACCCGGGAGGCGAGGCCTGGGTCTCGCTGAGGTCGACCACGCCGAGAAGGAGGTGAAAAGACTTGGATCAACCCATGACTACGGCGAGTGAGGTGGCGGCGTCCTGACGCCAGCGCCAGCTTGTCATCACACTTCTCGGTGATGGCTGGGAAGCTGATCCCAGCGCCACCGTTCCCGGGAGCGCGGACGCCGTAGCCGCTTCGGGACCCTGCAGAGGGTCCGCTCCCGGGTTCTCTTTTCCGCGCTTCCCGGCCGCCCTGCTAGAGAGGGTGCAGAGCGGGAAGCGGGCGAGGCGCGCGGAGCGACGATCGGCTCGGACGGGATCGGCGGCCCGGGACCTCCGGGCCTCCAGCGGTCGCCGCCCCGCGCGCCCCGCCAAGCATGCGACGGACCCACCAGGGGCGCTGTGCCCCGCGTCACACGGGTCCTCCGTATACTCTCGCGCGATGTCATCCGAGCTTCATGCGGTTTCCCGCGACCCGCTGACGCCGCTGCGCTTGCTGGAGCGCACGGTGCGGGTATTCCCCGACGAGATCGCGGTGGTGTACGGCGATCTGCGCTGGAGCTACCGGGAGTTCTGCCGGCAGGTGGGGCTCCTCGCGGGCGCGCTGGCGCGGGCCGGTGTCGGGCCCGGCGACCGCGTCGCGTTCCTCGCGCCGAACGTGCCGGCGCTCCTGGCGGCGCACTTCGCGGTGCCGCGCCTCGGCGCGGTGCTCGTCGCGATCAACACGCGCCTGCACCCCGACGAGGTCGGCTACATCCTCGACCACTCGGGCGCGTCGGTCGTGCTCTGCGACGTCGAGCTCGCACCGCTCGTGCGCGACGCGCCGACGACGGCGGCGGGCGCGCTGCTCGTCAACGTCGAGGACGAGCAGGCCGGCCAGCGCGGGCGCCCGCTCGCCGGTCCTACCTACGAGAGCTTCGTGGCGGGCGCGCCCGAGCTTCCGGTCGAGTTCGAGCTCGACGACGAGGAGCGCGTTCTCGCCATCAACTACACGTCGGGCACGACGGGGCGGCCGAAGGGCGTGATGTACACGCACCGCGGCGCCTATCTGAACGCCTTCGGGGCGATGTTCTCGCACGGGCTCGGGCGGGACTCGGCGTTCCTCTGGACGCTGCCGATGTTCCACTGCAACGGCTGGTGTTTCCCGTGGGCGGTCACCGGCGCCGGCGGGCGTCACGTGCTGCTGCGCGCCGTGGATCCGGCGCGCATCTTCCGGCTGATCCGCGAGGAGGGCGTTACGCACTTCAACGGGGCGCCGACGGTGCTGCTCATGCTCGCCGAGGCGCCGGACGCGCGCGGCGTGCGCTTCGACCCGCCGATGCGGATCGCGACGGGTGGCTCGCCGCCCTCGCCCACGCTGCTCGCGCGCATGGACCAGCTCGGCGCGCGCGTCACGCACCTCTACGGGCTCACGGAGACGTACGGCCCGCACGTCGTGTGCGAGATGCAGCGGGCCTGGGAGTCGTTCGACGTCGAGGCCCGCGCGGGCGTGATGGCGCGCCAGGGCGTGCCGTTCCCCAACGCGGTCCACCTGCGCGTCGTCGACGACCGCATGCAGGACGTGCCCGCGGACGGACAGACGCTCGGCGAGGTCGTGATGCGCGGGAACAACGTGATGCAGGGCTACTACCGCGATCCCGACGCGACCTCCGCCGCCTTCGCGGGCGGCTGGTTCCACTCGGGCGACCTGGGCGTCGTCCACCCCGACGGCTACATCGAGCTGCGCGACCGCAAGAAGGACATCATCATCAGCGGCGGCGAGAACATCTCGACGATCGAGGTCGAGCACACGCTGGTGAAGCACCCGGACGTGCTCGAGGCCGCGGTCGTCGCCGTGCCCCACGAGAAGTGGGGCGAGGTTCCGAAGGCATTCGTGTCGCTGCGGGCCGGCGCGTCCCTCACCGAGGAGGCGCTGATCGCGTTCTGCCGCGAGCGGCTGGCCCACTTCAAGTGCCCGAAGGCGATCGAGTTCTGCGAGCTCCCGAAGACGTCGACGGGCAAGATCCAGAAGTTCCGCCTGCGCGAGAAGGAGTGGAGCGGCCGCGACCGCCGGATCCACTGAGGCGCGGCGCCTCCTCATCCCCGGGGAGCGTCGGGCCGATACCCCCCGGGTGGAGCGCCAGCCGCACCATCTGTCGATCTTCTCCCAGAGCCTCGATCGGGTGGCGTTCGTCGTCTACTTCCTCGGGGCGGTGCTGCCGTTCGCGGCGCTCGCGTTCGCGGTGCACGGATACGTGCTGCCGCAGCTTCCCGCCGGGGCGTGGACGGCGGGCGCGGTCGGCGGACTCGGGGGTCTCGGGCTGCTCTCGCTCGCAGCGTTCCTCGCGCTGCGCCGGGTGACGCGGGCGACGCTCGCGCGGCTCGACGCGGACAACCGCCGGCTCGAGAGCCTGCTCGGCGCTTCGCAGAAGCTGGCGGACGCGCGCTTCGCCGACGAGGTCCACCGCACGGCCGCGCGCTGTGCGCGCGAGATCACGGGAGCGAGCGTGGCCTTCGTGATCGCGCCCGATCCCGAGAAGGAGGACGTCGCGCCGAGCCTCGTCGCCGCCGCGGGCGACGACGCGATGGATCTCTACCGCGCTGCGCGCGAGCGCGTCGACGCGCTCGTCGCGCCCGTGCTCGAGCAGGGAGCGCCGTGCCTCTGGCAGGAGGAGGTCGGCGTCCGGCAAGACGCCTCCGCGACCCCACTGCGCGCGCTCGCGGCGGTCGCGGTGCCCGGGCCGCGGCCGGGGCAGGCGGCGGCGGCGCTGGCGGTGGCCTCGACCGGCGAGCCGGCGCGTTTCGACGCCGCGCACCTGCGCGCGCTCGCCACGGTCGCCGCGCTCGCTGGAGTCGCGCGAGCGAACGCAGACCTGCGAGACGCGCAGCGCAACTTCTTCGTGCACGTGACGGAGCTCCTGATCGCGGCGCTCGACGCGCACCAGGACGAGCAGGCCGGCCACGCCCGGCGCGTGGCCCACCTCTCGATCGTGCTGGGCCGGACGCTCGGGCTCGACGAGCCGCGGCTCGAGCGCCTCCACTTCGCGGCGCTCCTCCACGACGTCGGCATGCTGAAGGTCGACACGCGCCGGCCGCAGCCGAAGTCGGTGATCCGGACGCACACGACGCTCGGGCACCGCATGATCTCTCGGATCCGTCTGTGGGAAGACCTGGCGCCGTTCGTGCTGCACCACCACGAGCGCTGGGACGGCAGCGGCTACCCCGAAGGGCTGGCCGGCGAGGACATCCCGCTCGAGGCCCGCATCATCGGGATCGCCGAGGCGTTCGACACGATGACGAGCCGGTCGACCTACGGCACCCGGCGCTCCTTCGACGAGGCCGTCGAGCGGATCCGCGCGGGGCGCGGCACCCACTTCGACCCGCGCGTCGCCGACCGGTTCCTCGCGCTCGCCGCCGAGGGCGTGATCGAGGCCGCCCCCGAGGGCTGACCGAGGGCGGCAAGCCAGCCGCCGGGACCGCGGGCTGCGCCCGCGGTCCCCAGCTAGGATCCGCGCCCGAGGAGGTCGCGTGTCCGACGAGCCCCTGATCGCCGTGTTCGTCGACTTCGAGAACCTGGCGCTCGGGGTACGGGACGCGAAGTACGGTCGGTTCCAGATCGACCTCGTGCTCAAGCGCCTGCTCGAGAAGGGTCGCATCGTCTACAAGCGCGCGTACTGCGACTGGACGCGCTACCGCGACGACGTAGCCGAGTTCCACCGCGCCGGCGTGGAGCTGATCGACATCCCGCTCAGCAAGATGAGCGGGAAGAACAGCGCCGACATCCGGATGGTCGTCGACGCGCTGGACCTCTGCTACGCGAAGCAGCACATCGACGCCTTCGCGCTC
>DATAGA010000588.1:0-3331 GCA_036257215.1 Myxococcota bacterium | reverse complement strand
AGACCCGGGCGGATGTCGTAGCTCTCCGTTCCGACGTGCGTCGAAGAGCGCTGTGCCGGCGTCTCGATGCGGAAGGAGAACGGGATGTGGCGGCCGTCGAGCTCCCGCACCGCCGCCACGTCGACGCGCAGCTGCTTCAGCGCGCGTCCGGCGCGGTAGAAGTCGGTGCGCAGGATCACGGCGCGCGTGGGCTCGATGCACGACTCCATGCGCTCGTACGTAGACTCGTGCTGCGGCTTCGGGCGGATGTCGAGGACGACGCACGGAGTCCCGGCCTCCTCGCCGGTCCCGATCTGTCGCACGTCCCAGTCCGACGCGTGTTTCGGCTCGACGTCCTCGTAGCAGAGGTCGGTGCCGAAGAACGCGTCGGCGCGCTGCCCGGACACGAGCCGCCGCACCTTCCCGAGCGCGGGGAGGAAGACGAAGAAGTCGTCGTAGCGCGCGTCCTGCTCGAGGATCAGGACGCCGGTGCGGCGGATCTCCTGCGGCTCGAGGAAGCGCACGAGCGCCTTCCCCGGGCGGACGCTCTGCTTGCGCGTCAGCTGCGCGCGGCGCGAGATCGAATGCCCCGCGCGCCGCCACGTCGAGAGCGTCATCACCTGCACGAAGTCGTCGCCGTAGAGGTTGCGGAATGCGCGGTCGAGCAGCTCCGCGGGCCCGGTCGGGACGAGGTCCTCCGGCGCTCGCGCGGGCGGCGCGGAGGGCGGCGCGGCCGCGACGGCCGAGGCGTCGGGCTCGCCCGGCGCGGCGATCGGCGCTGCGAGCGGGGTGCCGACGACCAGTGCAATCTGGAGGAACGTCCTGGCGAGTCGGCCCGCGCGCACGCGCGGAGGATACGCGAGCCTCGCGCCCGGGGCATCGAAGCGGGGCCACGCGTGCGGTCCCGGCGTGCGCCCTCTCGGCGTGCGCCATCCCGATTTCGGGACGCAGGCCTGCCGGTCGCCGCTCAGTCGAGGTCCCCGAAGGCCGCGTCGACGAGCGCCGCCTGCTCCGCGCGGTGGAGGCGACCCGAACCGACGGCGGGGCTCGCGCTCGCCGCCCGGCCCGCATAGCGCAGGCGCGCGGCGGGCGGGAGCTGCGCGCGCAGCCGCTCGGCGACGAAGCCCCACGCGCCCATGTTGGCGGGCTCTTCCTGCACCCAGACGACCTCGGCGCCGGGCTGGCGTTCGAGCGCGGCGGCGATCGCCTCCTCCGGGAAGGGATAGAGCTCCTCGATCCGCACCAGCGCCACGTCGCGCGCGCCGCCTCGCGCAGCGGCGCGCGCCTCGCGCCTCTCGAGCAGGTCGTAGTACACCTTCCCCGACGCGAGCAGCACCCGCCGCGCGGCGCGCGGCGCGAGCGCCGGGTCGTCGAGCACCGGCTGGAAGCGGCCCGAGGCGAGCTCGGCGGCGGTCGAGGTCGCGCGCGGGTCGCGCAGCAGGCTCTTCGGGGTGAGCACGACGAGCGGTGCGCGGAAGCGGCGGCGGATCTGGCGTCGCAGCAGGTGGAAGTACTGCGCGGGCGTCGTGCAGTTCGCGACCTGGAGGTTGTCCTGCGCGCACAGCTGCAGGAAGCGCTCCACCCGCGCGCTCGAGTGTTCGGGGCCCTGGCCCTCGTAGCCGTGGGGCAGGAGCAGCACCAGCGCGCTCATGCGCTGCCACTTCGCGTGGGCCGCCGCGATGAACTGGTCGATCACGACCTGCGCGCCGTTGGCGAAGTCGCCGAACTGCGCCTCCCACAGCACGAGCGTCGAGGGGTCGGCGAGGCTGAAGCCGTACTCGAAGCCGAGCACCGCGGCCTCGGAGAGCTGGCTGTCGTACACCTCGAAGCGCGCCTGCGTGGCGGCGAGGTGGTCGAGCGGCGCGAACTCGTCGCCGCTCGCCTGGTCGACGAGGACGGCGTGGCGCTGGTTGAACGTGCCGCGGCAGCTGTCCTGTCCGGAGAGGCGCACGGGCGTCCCCTCGGCGACGAGGGTCCCGAAAGCGAGCGCCTCCGCGAGCGCCCAGTCGATGGGGGCGCCCTCCGCGACGGCCTTGCGGCGCCGCTCGAGGAGGCGTGCGAGCTTCGGGTGGACCGAGAAGCCGGGCGGTGCGATTCCCAGCCGCTCCCCCACCGCGGCGAGGCGCTCGACCGGCACCCCGGTCTCCGGCTCGTCGCTCGGCTGGCGTGTGCGCGACGTGCCCGTCCACGGGCCGCGCGGCGCGTACGGCTCGTCGGGCTCGGGCAGGCGCGTCTGGATCCGGCGCAGCGCGTGCTGGAGCTCGGCGGAGCGCTCCGCCTCGACGCGCACTGCGTCCTCGGGCCGCAGCACGCCGCGCGCGAGCAGCGTCTCGGTGTAGCGCTCGCGCACGGGCTTCGTCGCGCGGATCTTCTCGTAGAGCAGCGGCTGCGTGAAGCTCGGCTCGTCGCCCTCGTTGTGGCCGTGGCGGCGATAGCAGACGAGGTCGATCACGGCGTCGGTCCCGAAGCGCTGGCGCCAGGCCAGCGCCAGCCTCGCGCAGTAGACCACCGCTTCGGGGTCGTCGCCGTTCACGTGGAAGATCGGCGCCTGGATCATCTTGGCGACGTCGGTGCAGTAGAGCGTCGAGCGCGCCTCGTTCGGGTTCGTCGTGAAGCCGATCTGGTTGTTCACGACGACGTGGATCGTCCCGCCCGTCGAGTAACCGCGCAGGTGACATAGGTTGAGCGCCTCGGCGACGATGCCCTGGCCCGCGAACGCGGCGTCGCCGTGTACGAGCACCGGGATCACGCGGCGGCGGCGCACGTCGCCGCGGCGCCCCTGCTTCGCCCGCGTGCGCCCGAGCACCACCGGGTCGACCGCCTCGAGGTGCGAAGGGTTGGCGGTGAGCGAGAGGTGCACGCGCGCGCCGCAGCGGGCGATGCGGTCGCTCGAGAAGCCCTTGTGGTACTTGACGTCGCCTGACCCGAACGGGCTCTCGGCGAGCTCCACGTCCTCGAACTCGCAGAAGAGCGACTCGAGCGACTTGCCGAGGATGTTGCAGAGAACGTTCAAGCGCCCGCGGTGCGCCATGCCGAGGACGATCTCCTCGGCGCCCCGCGCCGCGGCGTCCTCGACGAGCGTGTCGAGCAGCGGGATCAGCGCCTCCGCGCCTTCGAGGGAGAAGCGCTTCTGCCCGAGGAAGCGCGTGTGGAGGAAGCGCTCGAAGAGCTCGGCGGCGGAGAGCTTCTCGAGCACCGCGAGCTGCTCGGCGGCCGCGAGCGGGCTCTCGTTCTGCGACTCCTCCATTCGGCGCTGGAGCCAGTGCTTGAGGCCGGGGTCCTGCACGTGCGTGAACTCGACCCCGACCGAGCGGCAGTACGTCGCGCGCAGGCGCGCGAGGATGCGCCCGAG
>DATAGA010000561.1:0-4212 GCA_036257215.1 Myxococcota bacterium | reverse complement strand
TGGCTCTCGGCGCTCGCCGCGGTCGCGCTCGCGGCGGCGGCCCACGCGACGGTGGGCGAGACGACCTACGACCCCTCGTTCCGCGGGAAGTACGACGACTACCCGTTCGGTGAGCTCTTCACGAACGTCCGCGCGAAGAACACCACCATCGCAAAGGGCTGCCCGTACACGAAGCGGGGCGTGCTGCTCAAGGGCACGGGCCCCGAGGTCGACGGCACCTTCCGGATCTTCGATGGCGACATCGGCCCCCGCGGCTTCATGGCGGACACCTGCGTCGACGTGAGCCGACTCGACACGCCGGGCGCCTTCGCCGGCTTCGAGCTCGGGACGCCCGTCGTGCCGGTCGGCACGGCGCCGGCCGCCTTCGTGTTCGCCGGCGTCGTGCGGCAGGCGAACGACTCGCTCACGGCGTTCGTCGCCACGCAGAACGGAACGCTCCCGATGACCCTTCCACTGCCGGCCGCGACGCCCGCAGTCAAGCTCCACTTCGCCTGGGACGGTGGCGCGGTCGACGTGCTGGCCGGCCCCTGCGACGCGGTCACCGTCCAGCCCCTCGCGACGGACGTGCCGCTCGTGTTCGACGAATCGGCCACCTTCGGCGCGGGGATCACCCGAGCCGACCAGGGCGACGCCGCGGGCTTCGCCTTCTTCGCCTCGGGCGACCTGTACGACGAGGCGAAGCGCGACGTGCTGCTCGACCTCCAGGCCGTGATCGACCTCGAGAACGCGGCGCTCGCCGACCTCGGCGCGGGGAACCCCGCCGACGCCCGCACGAAGCTCGAGGACGCCCGCAAGCTGCTGGAGGAGCAGGGTCCGCAGGTGCCGGGCAGCGACCCGCCCGAGTTCGAGCCGGACCTCCTCGAGAAGGTGGGCGCACTCACGGGCCTCGACCCCGCGGTGAAGGCCGACGTCGAGAAGCGGCTCACGAAGGCGGCCGAGCGCGACGCGAAGGCGAGCGCCAAGATCGGCTCGGGGAATCCGAAGGACCTGAAGGAGGCCGAGAAGCAGGCGACCAAGGCGCGCGACGAGAAGGTGCGCGCCAAGGCCGTGCTCGAGACCGAAGTCGTGAAGGAGGGGAAGGGCGCGCTCTGAGAGCGCGCCGCCGCGCCAGTAGCGCGACCCAAGAGTCGTCGCCACCGCCGGCGCGTTCGGATCGGATGGCCGACCGAGCCGGCTCCCGTCGGCTAGCTGCGCAGCGCCTCGAGCGGTCCCTCGGTGAACTCGTAGCCCGCCTCGGGGGGGATGCGGAAGAGCGCGCCGCGCTCGGTCCGCACGACGCGCGGCAGCACCGTCACGATCGGCTCGCGCCGCGCCGCCTCGAGCGCCTCGGCCACGCTCTTCGCGCGGCCGAGCTTCTTCACGTTTTGGAGCGTCGGGAAGATGATCGAGCGACGCCCCGCCTCCGCCTCGGCGACCGCGGCGGGCGGCGTGATCCAGATCGAGTCGACCGACTCGTGGCCGTCGTGGACCGCGACCTGGTCCACCGGCGCCTCGACGAGGAAGAAGTGGGTGTCGAAGCGCTTGGGCATGAACTCGGGCGTGATCCAGTGCGCGAACGGGACGAGCCGGTCACAGGCCAGCTCGAGGTCCTCGGCGGCGAGGACCTCGCCGAGCACGATCTCGTGCGACTCGAGCGCCGCGCGGTGGCGCGCCTCGATCGCGAGCTCCTGTTCGCCGGTGAGGAGCGCCCCCGTGCCGCGCCGACGCGCGAGGAGGACGTGGGCCTCCTCGAACGTCTCGCGGATGGCGCCCGCGCGCAGCGCCAGCTCGGCGTCGGAGAGCGACGCCGCGCTCGGCGCACGCTCGCGCAGGCCGGGGTCGCGGTCGCCCGGCTCGAGCTTTCCGCCCGGGAACACCATCGCGCCCGTCGCGAAGTCGATCTGGTGGTGGCGCTGCACCATGAACATCTCGAGCCCGTCGCGTCCGTCGCGCACGAGCAGGATCGTGGCGGCGAGGACCGGCTCGGCGGGCGTGCGCTTCTCGCTCATGGACGCTCGAGTGTACCCTGCGGCCGGTGTTCGCGCGCCGCGCCTCCTGGGACCTGACTCCGACCGATCTCGCGCGCCGAGTCGAGGCCCGCCGCGCGAGCGGCCGCGCCCTGATCGACCTGGCCGACGCGAACCCGACGAGGGTCGGGCTGCGCGCCCCCGCCGCCGCGCTGCGGGCGGCGCTCGACGCCGCGGCGCGCGATCCGGCGAGCGCGCGCTACGAGCCCGACCCGCGCGGCGACCCCGCGGCGCGCGAGGCCGTCGCGGCCTGGCACCGCGGCGCCGGGGTCGCCCTCGCGCCGGATCACGTCGTGCTCACCGCCGGGACGAGCGAGGGCTACGCACACCTGTTTCGCGTCCTCGCCGACCCCGGCGACCTCGTGCACCTGCCCGCGCCGGGCTACGGGCTCTTCGAGCACCTCGCGGCGCTCGAGGGACTCGACGCCGCGCGCTACCCGCTCGTCCCGCCCGAGGCCGGCGGCGCGCGCTGGCGGGTCGACGTCGGAGCGCTCGCAGCGGGACTCGAGCCGCGCAGCCGCGCGGTCGTCCTGATCCACCCCCACAACCCGACCGGCTCCTTCGTCGATCCGGTCGACCTCGCGGAGCTGCGCGCGCTCGCGCGCGCGCGCGGGCTCGCCATCGTCTCGGACGAGGTCTTCGCCGACTCCGCTGCGGCACCCGGGCCCACACCGCCGAGCGCCCTGGCCGGCGCGGAGGAGGGCCCGCTGCACGTCGTCTTGAGCGGCGTCTCGAAGCTCCTCGCGCTGCCGCAGTGCAAGCTCGCGTGGCTCGCCGTCGCCGGCCCGCCGGCCGTGCGCGACGACGCGCTCGCGCGGCTCGAGTTCGTGGCCGACGCCTACCTCTCGGTCTCGCCGCTCCTCGCGCGCGCGCTGCCCGCGCTCCTCGGCGCGCGGGCGGCGATCGCCGCCGAGCTGCGCGAGCGCCTCGCCGCGAACCGCACCGCGCTCGCGCGCGCGCTCGCCGCGGCCCCCGGCGCGGCGCTCCTCCCCGGCGAGGCCGGCTGGGCGGCGATCGTGCGCTGCGCGCCGGGCGCCGACGTGCTCTCGGAGGAGGGGCTCGTGCTCGAGCTCCTCGACGCGCACGGCGTCCTCGTCCAGCCGGGCTTCCTCTTCGACCTCGAGCCGCCCGACGCCGAGCGCGGCGGCGCGCACCTCGTGCTCTCGCTCCTCGCCGAGCCCGCGCGCTTCGCCGCGGGCGCGGCCGCCCTGGCGCGAGGCCTCGCGGACGCCCGAGGCGGTGCGCCGCTCAGGCGCGCGTGATCGGAAACGCCCGCCGCTCCGCGAGCGTCCGCGCCACGGGGCGCCTCGAGTGCCGGCGGCCGGGGCGGAGGCCGGCCAGCACCGCGGCCCCGGCGACGAGGAGCGCCGGGCGCCCGGGCTCGGGCACGGGGTTGTCCGTCGGCGTGAGCCCGGTGAACTCGAAGTAGGTGCCCGAGTCCGGGTTCAGCGGGTCGCGGCCCCGGACGGTGAGGCCGGTGTCGAGCTGCGCGTAGTCGAACGCGCTCGCCGTCATGTGGTACTCGAGCGTGAACTCCTGACCGATGCCCACCGCGGAGAGATCCACCTGCTGCGTGAAGGGAGCGCTGAGGGAGAGCTGCACGTACCCCTGATCGAGCCCTCCCTGGCTGACCGAGTACGAGAGGTGGGCGCCGGGCTCGAAGAGCCAGCAGGGCGGCGCGCAGGGCCCGGGCAGCAGTCGGAGCGAAGCCGGCGCGAGCGGGTCGAGGCGCTGGCGCAGGAGCTCGTGGACGCCGGGTGCGACGGCCGCAGCCGCTTCGTGGAGCGACGCGTCCGGACCGCGGGTCGCGAGGAGATGCGCCAGCTCGATCACGAAGAAGGGGTTCCCGCCCGTGATGTCGAGGGCCCGGCCGGCGAGCACGTCGCCGGGCGCGTGCCCGAGGCGGTCGGCCAGCAGCTCGGCGACGGCGGGGCGCGCGAGGCCCGCGAGCGGCACGCTCGTCCCGAGGCGCTGCACCGCTGCGAGGAGCGCGGCGCGGCGGGCGTCGCTCGGCGGCTCCGGCTCGCGCAGCGTCGCCACGACGAGGAGCGGGAGCGAGCCGAGCTCGGGCGCCAGGAACTCGAGCAGGAAGAGCGAGCCTTCGTCGGCCCACTGCAGGTCGTCCACGACGACGACGAGCGGCCGCGCTCGCGACGCCGCGGCGAGCGCGCGGGCCACGCGCGCGCAGAGCTCGAAGCGAGCCCTT
>DATAGA010000554.1:0-11815 GCA_036257215.1 Myxococcota bacterium | reverse complement strand
ACCTTCGACGCGACCGGCGCGCCCCACGACACGAAGCTCTGGGTGATCGAGGTCGGCGGCACGCCCTGGGTGCGCGTCGCGAACCCGAGCCGCGATTGGTACCAGCGGCTCCTCGCCGAGCCGCACGTCGAGCTCGTGCGCCGCGGCCACAGCGAGCCGCGCGTCGCGCGGCCCAGCCACGACGACACCGTGCGCCGCGCGGTCGACGAGGCGTTCGCGCAGAAGTACGGCCCGGTCGACGCCCTGTACGGCGTGCTCGTGCGCCGCGACGCCGTGCCGATCCGGCTGGAGCCGCTCGGCGCGGAGGTCCCGGCGGGCGAGGGCGTGCCGGACGTCGGTGGTGCACCACGCGCCACCGCGGGTCCGAGCCGCGCGACGCCCTGATCCGCAGCGGCCGCCCCGCGCGAGCGACGGCCGCGTCAGCGCAGCCCCGCGAGCGGGTCCACGGCCTCCCAGGCGGGGGCGAAGCGCACATCGCGTCCGGCTCGGGCCCGCTCGCGCAGGTCGCGCAGGCCGACGGCGACGTCGTCGATCAGGTTCGGGGCCGCGAGCGGGACGTCGCCGAGGGGTCGCGTGAAGTCGTCGTAGTGGATCGGGATCACGCGGCGCGCCCCGGAAGCCTCCACGACCTCGCGCCAGTACTCCTCTCGATAGCGCTCGTCGCGCGTCCCGAGGCCGCCGATGCCGAGGAGCACCGCGTCGGCCCGCACGTGGTCGAGCGCGCCGGGCACGAACCCGGCGCTCCCCTGCACGAGCAGGCTGCCGCGCGGATGCTCGATCCAGATCGAGTAGCTGCCGCCCTCCTTGTACTCGCTCGCGCGAACGGGCGGGACGAGTGGGGCTTCGATCGCGCCCATGGCGATCCCGTGCGGGAAGTGGCGCGTGGGGATCGGCGACACGCGGAAGCGGCCGAGCTCGAACGCCTCCCCCGGCGCGGGCACGCGCACGCGCGCCTCGTCGAAGCCGAGGCCGCGGGCGATCTGCGCCGTCGACGGCGAGCCGACGAGCAGCGCGCCCGTGCGCTCCGCGACGAGCGGCGCGTCCATCGCGTGGTCGTAGTGCGAGTGGACGACGAAGACCGCAGCGAGCCGATCGATCCCCGCGCGCGCCAGTGCGGCGTCGATCGCGGCCGGGTCGGGCGCGACCCTCCACGCGACGGTGCGCCAGAGCGGCGGCCGCGTGAAGAAGCCGTCGGTGAGGAAGGCCGTCTCGCCGTCGCTCACGAGCAGCGTCGAGACGCCGAGGAACGTGAGCCGGAGCCCGTCGCCCGCGGGCGGCAGGCGCTCCGCCGCGAACTCCGACAGATCGGGGCGGTCGGCGAGCGCGCGTCCGAGCCACAGCGCCCCGGCCGCGAGCGCGGCAGCGAGCGCGAGGACGAGCGCGGCGCGGCGGCTCACGGCTGCGTATCGTAGTCGTTCCGGAGGTTTCGGTGTGGACTGGAGCGTCGTGCTGCTCCTCGCGCTCGGGGCGCTCCTCGCGCTCGTCGGGCTCGTGGGCCTCGTGCTCCCCGCGCTCCCCGGCGCGCCGCTCCTCCTCGCAGGGCTCTTCCTGGCCGCGTGGGCGGAGGGGTTCGCGGAGGTGGGTCCCCGCACCCTCGCCGCGCTCGGCGTGCTGGCGGCGCTCACCTGGGCGGTGGACCTCGCGGCGACGGCGTTCGGCGCCAAGCGCTTCGGCGCGTCGCGCCGCGCCGCGCTCGGTGCGGCGCTCGGCGCGCTGGTCGGCCTCTTCTTCGGGCTTCCCGGCATCCTGCTCGGGCCGTTCGTCGGCGCGGTGCTGGGAGAGCTGTCCAACCAGCGCGGCCTGCGCGAGGCGGGCCGCGCCGGCGTCGGCGCGACGCTCGGCCTCGCCCTCGGCGTCGCGGCGAAGCTCGCGCTCGGCGCGTCGATGGTCGCCCTCTTCCTCGTCGACCGGTTCCTGTGGCGCGCGGGTTGACGCGCGCGTGACGCAGGGCTCCTCGCTCCCCGCCGGCTACCGCGTACGCCCCGCGCGCGAGGACGACCTGGCGCGGCTCCCCGAGATCGAGCGCGCGGCGGGGCGCCTCTTCGCGGGGGCCGGCCTCACGGGTCCCTACCTCGCCGACGTGAGCGACGTCGGCGACCTGCGCGCGGGCCTCGCCGCCGGCGCACTCTTCGTCGCGGAGGGGCCGGACGGCGCGCCCGTCGGCTTCGCGCTCGCGGGCCGCGTCGACGCAGAGGGCTACCTCCACGAGCTCGACGTGCACCCGGACCACGGACGCCGCGGCCTCGGCGCCGCGCTCGTCGCCGCGGTGCTTCGGTGGGCGCGCTCGGCGGGCCACCGCCGCGTCGCGCTGCGCACGTTCCGCGACGTTCCCTGGAACGCCCCGTTCTACGGGCGCCTCGGCTTCCGCGCGCTCGCGCCCGAGGCGATCGGCCCGGAGCTGCGCGGGCTGGAACGGAGCGAGGTGGCGCGCGGCCTCCCGGTCGAGCGCCGGCTCGCGATGGCGCGAGCGCTGGAGCCGGGGGAAGCAGCGGCGGAGATGCGCCCGGGCGCGGCGCCGCCGCTCGTTCGGCTCGAACGGCCGGGCGACGAGCGCGCCGTCGACCGGATCCACGCGGCCGCCTTCGGCCGCCGCGGCGAGGCGGAGCTCGTCTCGGCGCTGCGGCGCGAGGAGCCGAGCTACCTCGGACTCGTCGCGACCGACGGCGCCGGTGCGCTCGTCGGCCACGTCGCCTTCAGCGCGGTGTCGCTCGACGCGGCGGGCCCGCAGCCGAGCGCCCTCGGCCTCGCGCCGCTCGCCGTGCTGCCCGCCGCGCAGAACACGGGCGTCGGCGGCGCGCTCGTGCGCGCGGGCCTTCCCGCGTGCGCCGCGCGCGGCGCCGCGCTCGTGTTCGTGCTCGGCCACGCGAGCTACTACCCGCGCTTCGGCTTCCGCCCCGCCTTCGACCTCGGCTTCTACTACGCGCGCCCGGCGCCCGAGCCCTCGTTCTTCGTGCTCGAGCTCCAGCCGGGCGCGGCGCACGCGGGCGGGCGCGTGCGCTACGCCGCCGCGTTCGACCGCCTCTGAAGGCGCCGGCCGCGCTCCTCACTCGACCGCGAGGTCGGCGTCGAGCATGAGGTCGCCGTCGAACACGTAGCGGCCGCGGACGCTGCGCCCCTGCAGCACGTGGGGCAGCCACAGCCGGTCGTCCTCCCACATCTCCTCGTAGGGGACCGCGTCGAGCGGCGCCCAGAGCGGCGCGCCCTCGTCGGTCTCCGCGGGAACCCCCTCGAGCCCGCGCGCGCGGAAGACGTACACGCGGATCGAGTAGCCGTCGACGAACTGGAACGCGTTCTCGCCGGCGGGCTCGAGCCCGAGCGGCGTCACGCACAGCTCCTCGCGCACCTCGCGCACGGCGCAGTCGAGCGTCGTCTCGCCCGGCTCGACGCGGCCCCCGGGCCCGTTGATCTTGCCGGCGCCGAGGCCGCGCTTCTTGCGCATGAGGAGCACCTCGCCGCCGCGCACGACGAATACGAGCGTCGCGTCGTCGCGGGCGCGCCAGCGCCGCCAATCGATCTCGCCGACGCTGCGCGGGCCCCCCACGGCCGCCGAGGGTAGCGGGGCTCGGCGCAAGGACCCTTGCACGCGAGTCGCGCGGGAGCGGGCTACCGTCTGGGCGGGATGGAAGGGGCGCTTCGCGGCTTTGCCGATGCGTTGCTCCGCGCCGCCGAGGACGGGTGCTCCACCGGGGCGGGGAGGGGCGGCGCCCGCTGTCGCGACGCGCTCTGCCGCGTCGCGGCATACCACGACGCGCTGGCCCGGACCGACTTCCAGGGCGTCGCGGCCGCGCTCTCTCCGAGGGTGGAGATCGAGTGCTTCGGCATCCACCTGCCCGGCTTCACCCGACTCGCGCGCGGGCTGGACGCCGCGGTCGAGCTGCTGCGTTCGAACGAAGCTGCCATGCACTGGCTCGCGATCCAGCTCGAGTCGGCGACGACGCTCGGCGAGACTCTGATCCTCTTCCGCCACGAGCGCGGTCGCTTCGCCGAGACCGAGCACGACGCCTTCGTGGTGAGCCACTACCTGCTCGAGAACGCGCTGATCGCGCGGATCCGCGCCCGCGCGTTCGTGACGCGTCCTCCGGCGTAGCCGCGCGCCGCGCAGCCGCGCGATCCGCGCGGTGGTACGCTCCGCTCCCCATGTCCGCCGTGCCGTGGGGCGACATCGAGACGCTCTTCCTGGACGCGGGCAACACCCTCGTCTCGATCGACTTCCCGTGGCTCGCGGCGGAGCTGTGCGCGCGCGGCGTTCGGTGCGACACCGCCGCGTTGGCGCGCGCGGAGGCGGCGGCGCGGCCGGCGCTCTCGCGCTGGCTCGGCGGCGAGCGCTCGACGGAGGCCGGCGACGCGTTCCCGACCCACCTGCGCGGCGTGCTGGGCGGGCTGCCCGCCGCGCGCAGCCGGGGCGCCGACGGCGTCGCGGCGCTGGTCGAGGAGCTGCTCCCGGTGATTCGCTCGCGCAGCGACGCGGAGACGCTCTGGTGCTACGTCCTGCCCGGCGTTCCGGAGGCGCTCGCGCGCTTCCGCGCGCTCGGGATCCGGCTCGTCGTCGTGAGCAACTCCGACGGCACCGTGGAGCGCAGCCTCGCCGAGCTCGGCCTGCGCGAGCCCTTCCACGCGGTGATGGACTCCGCGATCGTCGGCCACGAGAAGCCCGACCCGCGCATCTTCGAGCGCGCGCTGGACGCCGCCGGCAGCGAGCCCGGCCGCGTGGCCCACGTCGGCGACCTCTTCTGCGCGGACGTCGTCGGCGCCCGCGCGGCCGGCGTCCACGCCGTGCTGCTCGACCCGTACGGCGACTGGCCGGCCGACGTCGGCTGCGAACGCGCCCGCGACCTCACCGAGGTCGCACAGCGCCTCGCGGCCGCGCGCGCGCGCTGACCGCACGGCGCTCTGCTAGCCTCGGCGCGCGCTGGCGCGGAGCGGGCGCCGGGCGGAGGATCGCCGTGCCGCAGGAGCTGCTCTCGAGCCTCCCGGTGCGGCTGTACGCGATCTGCGCGCTGCTGCTCGCGCTCAAGATGATGGCGGTCGCCGTCTGGACCAGCTCGCGGCGCATGCGCAGCCGCGCGTTCGCCTCGTCCGAGGACTACCGGTTCCAGAACCTCGACCCGTCCTCGCAGCGCGACGCAGCCGTCGAACGCGCGCGCCGCGCGCACCGCAACGACCTCGAGAACGTCGTGCCGTTCCTTCTCGTCGGACCGATCTACGCGCTCTCCGGACCGAGCGACGCCGGCGCGTGGATCTGCTTCGTCGGCTTCACCACGGCCCGCATCCTGCACACGATCTTCTACCTGACCGCCGCCATGCCGCACCGCACGATCGCCTACGCCGCGGGCTTCTTCCTCACGCTCTGGATGGTCGTCGCCTCCGCCTGGGCACTGCTGCGCTGAAGTGCGATCCACGAAGCCGCTCCGGATCTCCGTCGGCGAGCGCGACGTGTCGGCGCTGCTGGTGCAGCCGCCCGCGGCGCGCTGGCTGCTCGTCCTCGCGCACGGGGCCGGCGCCGGGATGCGCCACCCGTTCCTCGAGGCGCTCGCGGGCGCGCTCGCCGCCGAGGGCGTCGCGACGCTCCGCTACCAGTTCCCGTACGCCGAGGCCGGGAGCCGGCGGCCGGATCCGCGCCCGCTGCTGCTGGCGACCGTGCGCGCGGCCGTCGCCGCGGGCAAAGAGTGCGCAGGCGGGCTGCCGCTCCTCGCTGGCGGCAAGTCGATGGGCGGCCGCATGACCTCGCTCGCCGCATCCGAGGCGCCGCTTGCGTTGGTGCGCGGGATCGTATTCGTCGGCTTCCCGCTCCACCCGGCCGGGCGGCCGGGAACGGAGCGGGCCGATCACCTGAGCGCCGTCTCCGTCCCCCTCCTCTTCCTCCAGGGGACGCGCGACGCCCTCGCCCCGCCGGCGCTGCTGCGGCCGGTGTGCGCGGCGCTCGGCCCGCGCGCGACGCTGGTCGAGCTCGAGGGCGCCGACCACGGCTTCCGCGTGACGGCCGCGCACGGCGGCGCGCGCCGCGACGTGCACGGCGAGCTGGCCCGCGCGGTGGGGGCGTTCGCCGAGCGCGTCGCGCCCACTCCGTGAGCGGGCTGCGCCGCCGCCGCGCGCGCCGGCGAGCGCGGCGCTGGCTCGCGCGCGCCGCCCTCGCGGCCCTCGCGCTCTCGGCGGGGCCGGTCCTGTGCGCGCGCTACGTCGACCCGCCGACGAGCGCCCTCATGTTGCAGCGACGGTTCGCTGTGCTGCGCAGCGGAGACGCCGGCCTCGGCTCCGCCGTCGTCCAACACGAGTGGGTGTCGCTCGAGCGGATCGCGCCCTCGCTCGGGCTCGCCGTCGTCGCGGCCGAGGACCAGAAGTTCCCGCGCCACCGCGGCTTCGACCTCCAGGCGATCGGCGACGCGCTCGACGAGGCCGAGAACGGCGGGCGGCTGCGCGGCGCGAGCACGCTGAGCCAGCAGGTCGCGAAGAACCTCTTCCTCTGGCCCGGGAGGAGCTTCCTGCGCAAGGGGCTCGAGGCCTGGCTCACGGTCTGGCTGGAGGCGCTCTGGCCGAAGCGCCGCATCCTCGAGGTCTACCTCAACGTCGCGGAGGTCGGCGGGCCGGGCGTCTTCGGCGTCGAGGCCGCGAGCCGGCGCTGCTTCGGGCGCGCGGCGGCGAGCGTCGCGCCGCACGAGGCGGCGCTCCTCGCCGCGACGCTGCCGAGCCCGCGCCGCCTGCGCTGCGACGCCGCGTCGGAGTGGCTGCTGGAGCGGGCCGCGCGGATCGAGGCCGAGATGGCGCGGCTCGGACCGGGCTGGCTCGACGGGCTCGAGCGCTGACCCGGCGGGCTCGTGCCGGCCGGGCACCCAGGCGCGGACGCGCGCGGCCGGAGCTACCAACACACCGGCGCTTCGGACGACCGGGCAATTCGAACGCTACGGAGGGGACGCTGCGTGGACGTGCGGGAGGCTCGGGAGGCGGACGCGTCGGAGATCGCGCGCCAGCTGTGGAAGGCGTTTAGCGACGACCCGGTGCAGCGCTGGCTCTTTCCCGCGGACGCGGCCTACGCCGGGCGCGGCCTCGCGAACTTCGAGCTCGTCGTGCGGCGGACGCTCGAGGTGGGCCTCGTGCACACGACGGGCGGCCTCGAAGGCGCGGCGCTCTGGCTGCCGCCCGGTCGCGACCTGCTCGAGCGGCCGGGCGGCACGCGCTTCGGCTGGCGCAGCATGCTGCTCCTGCGCGGCGCCATCGTGCGCGGCGCGCGCTTCTTCCAGGTGCTCGCGCGCCACCACCCGCACGAGCCGCACTGGTACCTGCCCGTGCTGGGCACGGACCCCGCGTTCCAGGGCCGCGGCGTCGGCTCGGCGCTCCTCGCCGCGGTCCTCGCGCGCAGCGACGCCGAGGGGCTGCCCGCCTATCTCGAGTCGTCGAAGGAGCGCAACATCCCCTTCTACCGCCGCCACGGCTTCGAGGTGCAGGGGACGCTCCAGGTGCCGGGCGGTCCCACCGTGTGGCCGATGCGCCGCGCGCCGCGCGCCGCGTCCTCGCCGGGCGGCTGAGCGCGCGCCGGCGCGGCTCAGCGCCGCTTGCGCGCTCCGCTCGGCGCGGCCCCGTCGCCGGCGCCGTCGAACGCGCGCGCGAGGCCCTGCAGCACGCGCTCCTCCTCCGGCGACACGGCGCTGCGCCCGCGTGCCCCGCCCGCGGCCTCGGCGACCGCGCGCGCGCGGCCGACGATCTTCTCCGCGAGCCGCGCGCGCTCGGACGCGTCGAGCTCGCCGCCGAGCGCGGCGATGTAGTCGCGCCAGGCGCTCAGCAGAGCGGGTGCCGGCGCGTCCGCCGTCCAGAGGCGCAAGAGGCCGTGGCTCGCCGTGCCGGGCTCGATCCCCGCCGACTCCGCGCCCGTCATGATCGCGTTGCGCTCGCGTGCGTCCATGTGGCCGTCGGCCCACGCGACCTCCACGATGGGGATCATCGTCAGCGCGGCCAACGTCTCGGCGCGGATGCCCAGCCCCGCGAGCCGGCGCAGCAGCGCCTCGTCGGCGAGACCCGACGCCTCGCGCAGCGCCGGCACTGCGGCCTGCTCGAGCGCCCGCAGGCGGAGCTGCTCGCGGTAGTCCGACGCGGCCTTCGGGTAGAAGGCCCGCTCGAGCGCCCGACCGCTCGGGTCGAGGGGGTCCGCCATCGCCACCTCCGTTGCGGAATGCGCGATGATATCCGGGCCCGGCGCGCTCGCCCCCGGCGCCGGGTCGAGGGGAGGAAGCGGTGTCGATCCTGGCGCGCGCCATCTGCGCGGCGCTCCTCACGTGGGCCGCGAGCGCCGCGCCGGCGGTCGCGCTCGATCCGAACGAGCCGGTGCCGCCGGGGCCGCAGGGCGAGCTGATCGCGGCGGACGCGCGCCGGCTCGACGCGCTCGTCGCAGCCGACGTCCCGGCGCTCCAGGCCCTCCTCGGCGACGAGCTGCGCTGGGTGCACGCGGACGGCCGCGTCGAGACGAAGTACGTGCTGATCGCGGCGCTCGAGTCGCAGCGCACGGACTACGTCGCGGCGCGGGCGCGCGACGTCGACGCGCGGGCGTACGGCGAAGCGGGCGTCGTCACCGGCACCGTGCAGCTGCGCGTCCGCACGGCGGGCGGCGCCGAGCGCAAGGTGCGCAACCTCTACACCGCGGTCTACGCGAAGCGCGACGGCGCCTGGCAGCTCGTCGCGTACCAGTCGACGACGGCGCCGCCGGACTGACGGCGCTCGCTCAGCGGCGCTTGTTCGGCCCCTTGGGGATCCCGCCCTTGCAGAGCCCCGCGCTGCAACGCTCTCCGCGCGTGCGCTTGTCGCCGTCGGAGCAGACCGTGCCGTCGGCGAGCGGGACGTGCACGCAGCGGCCGTCGCTGCAGGCGTCCAGCGTGCACGAGTTGCGGTCCTCGCACGAGACCGGGCACGAGTCGGGCGGCGGCGGGGGCGGAGGCGGCTCGGGCGCGATCGTTCCGACGCAGACCGCCGCGCGGCATTGGTCGTCCAGCGTCGCGGAGCTCCCGTCGTCGCACGCCGTGCCATCGGGCGCAGCGAGCCACATGCAGCCGCCCGTGATGCACCGGTCGAGCGTGCAGACGTTGCCGTCGTCGCACCACGACTCCTCGCACGCAGGCGCAGGAGCAGGCGGCGGCGGAGGCGGGGGAGGAGGAGGCGGCGGCGGTACGACACCCGCACACGACCCGGCGATGCAGCGGTCGCCCGTCGTCGTGGAGTCCGCGTCGTCGCACGGCGTGCCGTCGGGCGCCGCCGTGTGGCTGCAGCCTCCCTCGAGGCACGCGTCGACCGTGCAGACGTTCCCGTCCTCGCACGACGCCTCGTCGCACGCGGGGGGCGGAGGCGGCGGCGGCGGTACGACGCCCGCGCACGACCCGGCGACGCAGCGGTCGCCCGTCGTCGCGGGGTCGGCGTCGTCGCAGGCCGTGCCGTCGGGCGCGGGCGTCGTGACGCACCCGAGCACCGGATCGCAGCTCGCGACCGTGCAGGCGGTCGCGCCGCCGCACGCGGGCGCCGCGCCGGGCCGGCACGCGCCTCCGACGCAGAGCTCGACGCCGTTGCAAGCGTTGCCGTCGCCGCAGTCGAGGTCGGCGAGACACTCGACCGGCTCGCAGCGACCGGCCAGGCAGAGGCCCTCGCCGGCCGCGCCCGCGCACGCGGTGCCGTCGGGCGCCTGATTGCGGACGCACGCGCCTTCGCCGCACTCGTCGAGCGTGCAGGGATTCCCGTCCTCGCAGAAGGCCGCGTCGCAGGGGACGGCGGCGATCAGGCGCTCGTTCGAGTAGCCGGACGGACCGGCCTCGTTGTAGGCGGTGAGCACGACGTAGGTGGAGACGAGCGCGTCGAGCACGAGATCGGCGGTGTGGACGCCGTCCGGGCCCGGCGCGACGGCGCCGAGGTCGCGCGTCTCGCCGTACTGGCCGCTCGCGGAGCCGAGCGAGACGGAGAAGCCCGTCGGGGTGGAGCCCGCCGGCTGCATCCAGCGCAGCGTGACCACGCGGTCGTAGGCGTGGACGGCCCCGGGGGCGAGCGCAGCGGCGATCGCGGCCAGCGCCGCGAGCAGGAGCGGCGCGACCCGCCGCCCCCCTCCGAGCGTTCGAGTGGTCACAGCCGGGATCGATCGACGTCCCGACTGCGCGCCAGCGTGACCCGTCTCACGCCGCCCGGGCCCCGGCGAGCGCCCTGCTAGGTTGTGCGGCCGTGGCGGCACGACGTCTCGCGCTGGTCCTCGCGCTGGCGCTCTTCGCCTGCGGGCGCTCCGAGAGCTGGACCACGGTGACCGCGGACGACGGCACGTTCCGCGTCGACATGCCCGGGCGTGCGGAGCACGCGCGCAAGGCGCTCGGCACGCCCGTCGGGCAGGCGCCGATCGAGATGTGGGTGCAACAGGACAGCGAGCGCGCGTTCGTCGCCGGCTTCACCGAGTACCCGGACTCGGTGCGCGAGCACTTCGACCCGGAGCGGCTGCTCGACAGCGCGCGCGACGGCGCCGTCGAGCGCGTGCGCGGGAAGCTGCTGCGCGACGACCCGCGCGAGCTCGCGGGGGTCAAGGGCCGGCGCATCGAGATCGCGGCCGAAGGCGGCAGCGTGCGCGTGCGCGGGGACTTCTACGTGCAGGGTCGGCGGCTCTACCAGGTGCTCGCGACGACCGCTCCCAAGGAGGCGCAGTCGCCCGACGTCGAGCGCTTCCTCGGCTCGTTCGTGCTGCTGCCGAAGACCGCGGTCGAGACCGAGGTCGACGCGCGGGGCGGGAAGCTCGAGGCGCGGCCGGCGCCGGAGCCGCCGACGAGCTGACGCCGCGCGCCACCCGGCGGGACGCGTCGCGGGCCGCCTGGTGCGGACTCCGAGTCATCGTGATTGGGGACTCCGAGTCATTGACGCGCCGCAGCGCTGTTCGGCTCGCGCGTCTTTTTCCGCTTCCTGGCCCGCAGCCGCGCGTGTCAAGCTGCGCGCGCGCGGGCTCCACACCGCGCACCACCAAGGAGCGCGCCCATGGCTCGAAGCAGACTCTCCGGCCTCCTCGTCCGACCGGCGCTCGCCGCCGCCGTCGCTCTCGCGAGCGGCGCCGCGGGGGCCAGCACGCTCACGCAGAACACGTCCTGGACCATCGACCGCGCCGGCACGACGGCGAGGTACCGCGTGGTCGCGTACGGGGACTCGATCTACGCCGGCTACTACGGCTCGATCTCGCGCGTCGCGAAGCGCGCGGCTCCCTGGGTGGACGGCGAGTACCTCTCGCAGGCGTGGAACGCCGACATCGAGGTGATCCGCCGGACCAAGTCCGGGGCGCTGGCGTCGGACATCTACAACAACAAGATCGTGAACGAGCGCTCCCACATGCAGGCGGCGAACACGCGCGTCGTCACGTTCGAGATGTGCGGGAACGACGGCCTGCAGGCGCGCAGCAACTTCTCGGGCCAGAGCGGGACGTGCAACTACGCGTCGCTCGACAACGCGCTGAACAACTGCACCAACTACACCCAGCTGGCGATGCAGTACATCAACGCAAACGCCTCGCCCAACGTTCGGCACAAGGTCGTGTCGAACCTCTACTACCCGGGCTACGCGGCGGACAACGTGCTCAGCAACTGCACCGACCCGGGCACGGGCCAGCGCATCAACAAGCAGGAGAAGTTTTTGCCGTACCTGGCCCGCATGAACTGGCGCGCGTGCAACTTCGCGTCGCAGCACGGGTTCGCCTGCGCCGACAGCTTCGCCCAGTACATGGCGGCGGACTACGACTCGAACGGCGACGGCCTCGTGGACTCCGACGCGATCCGCTACGTGCAGGGCGAGTACGCCTCGCAGGCCTGGAACGCCGACATCGAGGTGA
>DATAGA010000547.1:0-4411 GCA_036257215.1 Myxococcota bacterium | reverse complement strand
TTCGAGCCGGCATGATCCTCGACCTGCACAACCACTCGATCCGCTCCGACGACGGCAAGGCCCGCGTCGAGAACTACTGCCAGTGGATCCGCCGGCGCGGCATTCCGGTCGACGGGCTCGTCCTCACGGAGCACCGCCAGTTCGACGACGAGTCGGACTACCGGCCGCTCGAGGAGGCCTTCGGTCTCGTGATCCTGAAGGCGAGCGAGGTGGAGACGGACTACGGCCACGTGCTCGTCTTCGGGGTGAGCCCCGAGCTGCGCGCCGCGTTCGACTTCGGGCGCGTGGACACGCCGCTCCCCGTGGTGCTCGAGGCCGCCGAGCGCTGCGGCGCCGTCGCGGTGCCGTGCCACCCCGGCCGCCCGAACGTCGGGCTCTTCGCGCACTACGAGGCGCGCGGTCCCGTCGAGGGCGTGCGCATCGTGGAGACGCTCAACGGCGGCAGCCGGGCAGGGGAGAACGAGCGCTCGCGGGCGCTCGCCGAGCGCTACGGCTACCGTGGCACCGGCGGCAGCGACGCCCACATCGTGAGCCACGTGGGCCGCTGCGCCACCCGCTTCGAGGACGCGATCCGCACGGACGCGGAGCTGGTCGCGGCGCTGCGCGCCGGGAGGTTCGAGGCCGTCACATGCCCGTCGACGTCGAGCGGCTGAAGCGCGACTGGACCGGCTTCGAGTTCGACCGCGTCGAGTTCCAGGTGGCGGCGGAGGAGCTCGTCGCCTTCGCCCGCGCCGTCGGGGAGAGCGCGCCCTGGTACGTCGATCCCGCGCATCCGGAGCTGCGCGCGGTCCCGAACTTCACCACCAAGTTCCACGGGCGCCGGATGTGGCCGGCCGACTTCCCGCGGCTCTCGAAGACGAGCGCCGGCTTCGACGCGGGCAAGCGCGTCGAGGTCCACGGCCCGCTCCGCCCCGGCGACGTCCTCACGGCGCGCAGCTCGATCTACGACATCTACGAGAAGACCGGCCGCTCCGGCTCGATGGTCTTCATCGTCCACCGCATCGAGTTCAACAATCAGCGCGGGGAGCGCGTCGCCACCGTCGACTGGCGCTTCCTCCAGCAGCCGGACCCGGACTGATGCGCTTCGAGGACGTCTCCTTCGGCGAGGACCTGCCCGCGCTCGAGCCCGACGTGAGCGCCCCGACGGTGCAGCAGTTCGCGCGCGCCGCCGGCATGCTGCACCCGCGCTTCTTCGACGACGACGCGGCGCGCCGGGAGGGGCTCCCGGGCGCGATCGTCCCCGGCATCATGAGCCAGGGGATCCTCGCCGCCCTGATCCACCGCTGGGCGCCCGACGCGCAGATCGAGCTGCTCGACACCACCTTCCGCGCGCCGCTGCGCGTCGGCTCCAAGCCGACGGCGCGCGGCGTGGTGACGGACCTCGACGCCGAACGCCGCACGGTCGAGATCGACCTCACGCTCGCCAACGAGGCCGGCGAGACGCGCGTCGTCGGCACCGCCCGGGTCGCGCTGCCGTAGCGCGCGCGTCGGCGGTCGACTGCTCGGCGGGCGCGCCCCGGAAGGGGAGCGCGCTTGCGCGCTTCGAACAATTGTTCTAAACAGTCGTTCATGCCGTCGGCGCGCACCGACGCGACCCGCGAGCGGCTCCTCAACGCGGCCGCAGAGCTCTTCGCCGAGCGCGGCTTCCGCGGCGCGACCATGCGCGCCATCGCCGCCCGGGCCGGGACCAACCTCGCGGCCGCGAACTACCACTTCGGCTCGAAGGAGAAGCTCTACCGCGAGGTCGCGTTCTCGCTGTTCGCGGCACTCGAGGAGCGCCTCGATCGGGCCGGCCTGCGGCCCGATCCGGAGACGTTCGCCCGGCTCCCGCGCGCCGTGCTCGAGGACCTCCTGCGCTCGCGGATCCGCGCGATCCTCGAGAACCTGCTCGACGAGCCGGGCCTCCACGGGACGCTCATCGTGCGCGAGCTGTGCGACCCGACGCCGGCGCTGCGCCAGATGGTGCGCCGCTTCATCGCTCCGATGCACGGAGAGATGGAGGCGCTCGTGCGCGCGCTCGCGCCGGGGCTCTCGCACGAGGACGCGCAGCGCTGCGTGCGGGGGATCGCCGGCCAGGTCTTCTTCTACCGCACGCACCGGCCCGCGCTCCTCCTGCTCGACGGGCGCCGCGTCTATCCCCCGCGCTTCTGCGAGGAGGTCGCCCGCCACATCGCGGACTTCTCGCTGGGCGGCATCGCGGCCCTCGCGGCGCGGCCGGAGGCGCGATGCGACGCCGCGTCCTGATCGCGCTCCTCGTCGCGGCGGCCGTCGCCGGCGCCGTCGTCTGGCGCCGCAGCCAGGGCGGCGAGCATTGGTACACGGGCTTCGTCGAGGGCGAGGAGCGCGTCCTGCGCAGCGAGGTGTCGGGCCGCGTGCTCGAGGTCCCCTTCGAGGAGGGCGACCGCGTGCCCGCGAACGCCGTGGTGGCGCGCATCGACCCCGCGGACACGGCCGCCCGCGCCGCCTCGAAGCGCCAAGAGCTCGGCGTGATCGACGCGCAGCTGCGCCGCCAGGAGGAGCAGGTGACGCTCGCCGAGCGCACCTGGACGCACGACGTGGCGGCGGGCCGCGCGGCGGTCGCGCGCGCGCAGGCCGACGCCGAGCTCGCTGCCAAGGACTACGAGCGCGCCCGCAACCTGCGGGCCCGGGACGTCGCGTCGATGCAGGCGCTCGACACCCAGCGCAGCCGCCACGCCGCCGCGACGAGCGCGCTCGCGCGCGAGCGCGAGCTGCTGCGCCGCGCCGAAGCCGCCGAGGGAGAGATCGCGGTCGCCCGCCGCCAGCTCGACGTCCTGCGCGAGCAGCGCACGCTGACGGAGCGCCAGCTCGCCGAGCTCGAGGTGCAGCTCGCCAAGCACGAGATCCGCGCGCCGTCCGTCGACACCGTGGTGCAGACGAAGCTCCTCTGGCCGGGCGAGCTGGCGCAGCCGGGGACGGCGGTGCTCGCGGTGCTCGATCCGCGCGACAAGTACGTCCAGATCTACGTCCCGGTCGAAGAGCTCGACCTCGTGCGGGTCGGGCGGCGCGTCGAGATCGAGCTCGATAGCGCCCCCGGGCGGCGCGTCCCGGGCGAGATCGGCTTCGTCGCGGACGAGGCCAACTTCACGCCGGAGAAGATCGAGACGCGCACCGATCGCATGGCGCAGGTCTACCGCGCGAAGGTGCGCATCCTGGAAGACGTCGAGCGCTTCCAGCCGGGGGCGGAGGGCAACGTGTACCTCGTCGGCGAGGACGAGGGGACGCGCGCGGCGGGTCCCACCGAGGCGCGCGCGCCCGGCGCGCGATGAGCGAGCCGGCCCCCGCGACCGCGCCCCGCGTGCGCGTGCGGGGCCTCGCGAAGCGCTTCGGCGCGCGCACCGCCCTGGCCGGCGTCGACCTCGTGCTCGAGCGGCCGGAGCTCGTCGGGATCGTCGGGCCGGACGGCGCGGGGAAGACCACGCTGCTGCGCGCCGTCGCGGGCCTGCTCGAGGTCGAGGCGGAGGAGGCCGAGGTCCTCGGCGTCGACCTGCGCGGCGACGTGCGGGCCCTGAAGGCGCGGACCGGCTACGTGCCCCAGGCGTTCGGGCTCCAGCGCGAGCTCTCCGTGGGCGAGAACCTCGCGTTCACGGGCCGCCTGCACCGGGTCCCGCCCGAGGCGTTCGAGGCGCGAGCCCGAGAGCTGCTCGAGCGCACCGGCCTCGCGCCCTTCCGCGACCGGCCGGCGGGCGCGCTCTCGGGCGGCATGAAGCAGAAGCTCGCCGTCGCGAACGCGCTCCTCCCGGAGCCCGCGCTGCTCGTGCTCGACGAGCCGACGGCGGGCGTCGACATCGTGGCCCGCCGCGAGATCTGGGAGGTGCTCGAAGCGCGCCGCGGCGTCGCGCTCATCCTCGTCTCGACGAGCTACCTCGACGAGGCCGAGCGCTGCGAGCGGCTCGTCTACCTCGACGAGGGCCGCGTCGTCGCGAACGGGACGCCCGCGGAGCTGCGCGCCCGCACCCCGCTCGAGCTCTACCGCGTCTGGGGCGGCGAGCCGCGCAGCGTCGCGCGGGCGGCGCGCGGCCTCGCCTTCGTGTCGAACGCGCGCGCGGACGGCCGCTTCGCCCGCGTCGAGGTGAACGCCGCGCGCAGCCCGGGCGCGCGCGCCGTGCGCGCCGCGCTCGAGGCGCTGCCGGGCGCGCTCCTCGCGGAGGCGGCGCCGCTCGACCTCCAGGCGGCGTTCGTCGACCTCGCGCGGGGCGCCGCATGAGCGACCCGATCATCCGCGCCCACGGCCTCACGAAGAAGTTCGGCGACTTCACCGCGGTCGACGCGCTCGATCTCGAGGTCGAGCCGCACACGATCCACGCGTTCCTGGGCGCCAACGGATCGGGCAAGAGCACCACGATCCGCATGCTGATCGGCCTGCTCACGCCGACCGCGGGCGCGGTGGAGG
>DATAGA010000507.1:0-2062 GCA_036257215.1 Myxococcota bacterium | reverse complement strand
AAGGCGGTGAGCGCGCGCGCCGCGACCGCGCGCGTCTACGAGGCGATGATGCTGCTCGGCGGCAACGGCATCGAGGAGCGCTTCAACGCGCTTCCGCGCCTCTGGCGCGACGCGGCCATCATCGAGTCGTGGGAGGGGCCGTACACGCTGCTCCTGATGCAGGCGCTCGAGGACCTCGCCCGCTACCGCGTCGCCTGCCGCGAGGAGGCGTTCCTGCGGCACGGGCTCGGCGAGCACTTCGAGGGCGCCCTCGCCGCGGAGCTCGCGCGCATCCTCGCCGAGCCGGAGGCCCCCGACGCGATGCTCGCATTCGGCGAGCTCGCCCCGCGCCTGCACGCGCGCTTCGAGGCGCGCGCGCTCGCGGAGCTGCGCGCGTCGCGCTGAAGCGGCCGGCCCGCGCGAGCTGGCGCTACGGGCAGCCGGGCACGGCCGGGTCGGCGGTGTCCACGCGCTTGTAGCTGTACTTGCAGGTGAGGACGTCCGGGATCGAGCTCTCGAGAATGGAGAGGGCCTTGATGGCACCCGCCCCCGTCTCCGGCTTCGTCTTCACCCGCGCGCGCAGGATCTCGCTGTCCGGGCCGGCGAGCGGGATGTTGTCGGTCCCGCACTGCGCCAGCGCGATCTCTCCCTTCGTGTCGGGAGACTCCGCATCCGGGATCGCGCCGCCGGTGTAGAGATACTCGCCGGCGTCCATGTTGACGTTGAGCGCGTTGCCCGCCTGCGTGATGAGGAGCGTGCTCACGCCGTTCGACGAGCGGAACTTCGCGCCGTCGAAGCCCTGGCACGACCAGCGGCCTTCCCAGGTGCCCGTCAGGTCGAACGCCGATGCGGCCGGGGCGAGCGCGGACGCGAGCAGCACGCCGAAGCCGAATGCGAGTCGGAACCGGGTCAAGAGGAACCCCCCTCGTGGTTGCGCAGGGGCGACACCCTAGCGACGGCCGCCCGGGCCGTCGACGCGCGCCCCGCGCCGCTCTCGTCATCGGAGCGCCGCCTACTTCGCTTGATAGGTGAGGTCGTCGATCGCGAGCAGCCGCTCGGGCGCGAGCCGCGCGAGCGCCTCGGCGTTCTCGTTCAGAACCCCGTCGAAGAAGTTGACGGCGAGGTAGGCGATCAGGTCGCGCGCGCGCCGCCACGGCAGATGGCGCGGCTGGCACGCCTCCTCGGCGAACCCGCCGAGGAACGAGAGCACGTTGCGCGGCACCTCGCAGAAGTCCGCGAAGCTGATGTGCCCCGCCCCTTCGAGACCCGCGAGCGCGACGACGGACGCGCCCGGCGACAAGAGGTCGAACGGCGCCTGCTGCTCCGGCTCGAAAGGCGTGGTCTCGTCGAGCGTGCCGCCGAGAACGAGAGTCGGCAGCGCGATCGTCGCGAAGAAATCGTCCTCGAAGAAGCTCGACGCCGGCGCCTGGGGCAGGATCGCCTTCACGCGCGGATCGGTGAACGTGCCGAGCGCGAACGGGCCGCCGGCGATCGCCCAGGTCGTGTAGCCGCCGAACGAGTGCCCGCTCGCGCCGACCTTCTCGAGGTCGACGCCCTCGTAGAGGAAGCTCGCGGGGTCGGCTTCCTGGAGCGTCAGCTCGTCGAGCAGGAAGCTCAGGTCGAGCGGGCGGTTCGACGCCGCGTCCGGATCCTCGATCCCGCCGAGCTCGTCGACGAACGTGTTGCCGTGGTGGTCGGGCGAGAGCACGACGAAGCCGTGGCTCGCGAGGCGCGCGCAGAACATGAGCGACTGGATGCGGATGCCGTCGTTGCCGTGGGAGAAGAGGACGACCGGGAAGCGGCCCGGCGCACGCTCGACGTCGCGGAAGGTGGGTGTCGCGATCAGCGGGATGCCGATCACCGTCGCGACGTCCTCGGGCACCCCGGCCGCGGCCTCGGCGGTCGTCGGGTAGTAGACCTCCGTCACGACGGGGCGGTTCTGGGCCAGCGTCAGGTGGGAGCGCGCGGGGTCCTCGAGCTCGAGCGTCCGCACCCCGACCGGGTGCGGCCCGAACGCGGCCGTCGGCCCGAGGTCGTTCGGCGGGTAGACCTGCTGCGCGTAGTGTCGGCTGTGCACCACCAC
>DATAGA010000499.1:0-2632 GCA_036257215.1 Myxococcota bacterium | reverse complement strand
GCCGGCGCGTAGCCCGTCGGCTTGATCTCCACGCGGAACTCCTCGCCGTAGCCGCGGTAGCTGACAGCGCCGGCCTCGCGCTTCGGGCTCTGGCGGTTCTCCGCCTCCACCCGCTGCATCCGGTCCATCCACTCGGAGGCGAACGCGTCGAACGACGCCCTCACCTTCTCGGCGTCGGGGCCGGCCTTCGGAGCCGGCTTGGCCGCCTGGGCGGCCGCCGCGTCGGGGACGGCGGCCGGTGCGCCGGCGAGGGTCAGCGCGAGCAGAGCGAACGGAGCGGAGGTGGAGAAGCGCTGGCGCACGGGAAACCCTCCTCGCGATCGCGACGGCGACCTGCGTCCCCATCGGCCGAACGGGCCGCGCGCATGTGAGTCGGGACACTATCCGGGGCGTTGCAGCGGTCAACCCGCCCACGCGGCCTCCCCGCGGGCGCGCGGGGAGCCCCGCCCAGACGGCGCGGCGGGCGACCGGGTGACGCCTCCATGGCGTTTCCGGCACGCCTCGGTGTCGGCCTCCCTCCTCGTTTGGCTCGGCGCGGCGGCTCGTTAAGCTTCTGCCCGTGCCCGAGCGCATCCTGATCGTGGACGACGAGCCCGATCTCCTCGAGCTCGTGCGCTTCAACCTCTGTCAGGCGGGCTTCGACGTCGAGACGGCGACCGGGGGCCAGGAGGGCCTCGAGAAGGCGCGCCGCCGGCGCCCCGATCTCGTCGTGCTCGACCTGATGCTCCCCGACGTGCCCGGCACCGAGGTGTGCCGGCGCCTGCGGACGGACGCGGAGCTCGCCGGCGTGCCCATCCTCATGCTGACCGCGCGCTCGGAGGAGATCGACCGCGTCGTGGGCCTCGAGCTCGGCGCGGACGACTACGTGACGAAGCCGTTCAGCCCGCGCGAGCTCGTGCTGCGCACGCGCGCCATCCTGCGCCGCACGCGGGCCGACGGCGAGCCGGCCAAGCTGATGCGCAACGGGCTCCTCGAGCTCGACCCGGAACGCCACCGCTGCCGAGTGTCCGAGCGCGACATCAAGCTCACGGCGAAGGAGTTCGAGCTGCTCCGCGCCCTGATGGAGCGGCCCGGCCGCGTGATGACCCGCGACCGGCTGCTCGACGAGGTGTGGGGAGCGGACATCACCGTGACCTCGCGGACCATCGACACCCACCTGAAGCGCCTGCGCGAGAAGCTCGGCGAGGCCGGCGACCTGGTGGAGACGGTTCGAGGCGTCGGCTACCGCTTCGCGGACTGAGATGCCGAGCGGGGCGCCGGAGGGAGAACGCGCGCGGCTCGTCCCGCCCGCGCAGCTCCGGCTCCTCGCGGCCCTCGCAGCGCTCGCCGCGGCGGTGCTCCTAGCGGCGGGCTGGTCCACGGAGCGCGGACTGCGCGAGCGCGAGGTGGTGCAGCTCGCGAGCGCGCTCGAGCGCCACGCCGGGCTGATCCGAGCGCGGATCGAAGGCGGCGGCCTGGCGCCGGCGCGGGAGGCCGCGCTCCAGACGATCGCGATCGAGAGCTCGGGCACGAGCGGCGCGCGCGTCACCGTCGTCGCGCCCGACGGCCGGGTGCTGGCCGACTCCGACGTGGCGGCCTCCGAGCTCGCGCACCTCGAGAACCACGCCGCGCGTCCCGAGGTCGCGGCGGCGCTCGGGTCCGGACGCACGGGCCGCGCGATCCGCAAGAGCGCGACGGTCGGGCGCAGGTTCCTCTACGTCGCGGTCCCCGTCGCGGGCGGCCGCGTCGTGCGGGTCGCCGAAGACCTCTCCCACGTGGACGCCGAGGTGGCGGCGCTGCGCGCCCAGCTGCTGCGCGCGGGCCTCGTCGCGCTCGTCGCGACGCTGCCGCTGGGCTTCCTGCTCGTCCGCCGGTCGCTGCGGCCCCTGCGCGAGATCGCGGAGGTGGTCGGGTCGATCGCCGAGGGCGAGCTCGACCGCCGGCTCCCGCGCGGGGCGCCGGACGAGTTCGGCCGCATCGCCGCTGCCGTGAACGCGATGGCGGGCCAGCTGCAGGCGCGGCTGCGCGAGCTCACCGAGGACAAGGAGCGGCTGCAGGCGGTGCTCTCCGGCATGGTCGAGGGCGTCCTCGTCGTCGACGCCGACCAGCGCGTCGTGCTCGCGAACCCGCGGATGCGGGAGCTGTTCGCGTTCCGCGGGACGGCGGTCGGACGACCCACGTGGGAGGTCGTGAGGCGCGCCGAAGTGCAGCAGGCGATCGCCGACGCGGCCTCGAAGGAAGAGCCGATCGTGGTGGACGTCTCGACGGAGGCGCCCGAGCCGCGCAGCCTGCAGCTCCACGCCGTGCGCTTCCCCTCGAGCGGCCCGCTCCTCGGCGTGGTGGCCGTGGTGCACGACGTGACCGAGATCCGGCGGCTCGAGCGCATGCGCCGCGACTTCGTCGCCAACGTCTCCCACGAGCTCAAGACGCCGCTCACGGCGATCCGCGGCTTCGCCGAGACGCTGCGCTCGACCGACGTGCCCGAGGCGCAGAAGAACGCCTACCTCGACGTGATCCTGCGCCACACGGAGCGGCTCCAGGACCTGATCGACGACATCCTCGTGCTCTCGCGCGTCGAGGGGCGGCAGCAGCCGTTCACCCCGACGGACGTCGACGTGGCGCGCGTGGCGTCGGCGCTGCTGCGCGACGTCCG
>DATAGA010000196.1:0-2491 GCA_036257215.1 Myxococcota bacterium | reverse complement strand
GCTCGCCGGCGGCCGCGGACCTCGCGGCGCTCGGCCTGGTCGCGGGCTGGGGCGTCGGCGGCGCGGTGCGGAGTGCCGGTCTCGCGACGGGGCTCGTGACCGGAGCCCTCGACGCCGGGCGCTTCGTGGACGCGGCGCTCGAGCGGCCCTCGGGCCGTGCTTCCCTGCTCGACCCCGACGCGCGCGTCCTCGCCGTCGGCACGCTGACGTCGAAGTCGCCGCCGGCGCTCGCCGGCGTCGCCGTCACATACGCGCTCTACGGCGAGGAGGACTTCGGAGAAGAGGGCGCACGCTTCCTCGCGCGCATCGCCGCCGCGCGCAGGGCAGCGGGCCGCTCGGCGCCCGGCGAGCTTCGCGGCGCGCAGCCGATCCTGGCTCAGGCCGCCGCCGATCTGCCCGAGAGCCGCGACCCCGCCGACGCGCTCGGCGACGCGCTCCCGCGCATCGGCGCCGCGCGCGGCGGACCCGTGCGCGGCGTCTGGCTCGAGGGCACGTCGGTCGACGACCTCCCGATCCCCGACGAGCTCTTGCAGGGGGATCCGCTGCGAATGGCCGTCGCGATCGGCTACTACCAGCCCGCCGGCTCGCCCTGGGGCCGGCTCGTCGCGCTCGTCGTGCTCGACGCGGAGGCGATGGGGATCTGACGCGCGCTCGGCGCGCGCCGCGCGTCAGGCGGCGCGCTCGGCGCCCGCGCGCGACCCGAGCTCCGACGCCGCCGACGGCTCGAGCTTCACCAGCCGCACCCGCACCCCGTTCAGGATCGACTGGCCGACCATCGACTCGGTCTCCGCGTCGTCGCTCCAGTCGTTGAACGAGACGCCCGGGCGCGCGCCCGCTACGCGCAGCGTCTTCGCTGCCCGCCCGTGACCCCAGCCGTGCGGGAGGCTCGCGACGCCGGGCCGCATCTCGTCGGAGACCTTCACCGGCACCGGCCCGCGGTGGACCCGGCTCTCTAGGATCGCCGTCTCGCCGTCGCGCACGCCGGCCCGCGCGGCGTCGTCCGGGTGCACGAGCAGCACGCAGCGCTCGCGGCCCGAGACGAGCGACGGGACGTTGTGCATCCACGAGTTGTTCGTGCGGACCTCGCGCCGCCCGATCAGGAGGAGCTCGCCTTCGCCCGGCGCGCCGGCGGCCGGATCGCGCGCGAAGGCGTCGAGGGCCTCGAGCAGCGGCGGCGCGTCGACGTGCATGCGCCCGTCGCGGTGCAACACGCGGCGCGCGACGCCGGGCTCGAGCGGTCCGAGGTCGGCGCCGTGCGGGAGCTCGCGCAGCCTCGCGAGCGAGAGGCCGTCGCGGAAGCGGCCGAATCGGAGCGGCTTCGGCAGCAGCCCGTCGCCGTACTGTCCAGTGCGGAGCATGAGGTCGATCAAGTGGTCGGGCGTCGCGCGGCGGCCGAGCCGTGCCGCGAGCCGGAGCGCGGCGTCGACGACGCGCGTGCCCGTCATGCCGCCGCCCTGCCCCTCGGCGAGGGCGAGCAGGATCTCCCAGTCGGCGCGCCCGTCGCGTCGCGCCGGCAGCGCGGCCGGGGACCAGCGCGCGAAGTTGCGCACCGAGAGCGGCGCGAACAGGAGGTCGTAGTGGCCCTCCGCGAGCGGGCCCTCGGGCGGGAGGATCAGGTCGGCGTGGCGGGTCGTCTCGTTCACGTAGAGGTCGACCGACACCATGAACTCGAGCCGCTCGAGCGCGGCGTCGAGCCGGCCGCCGTTCGGGACGGAGAGCACCGGGTTGCCGGCGTAGGTGAAGAGCGCGCGGACCTGACCCGGGCCCGGCGTCTCGATCTCCTCGGCCAGGCACGCCGCGGGCAGGTCGCCCAGCGTCTCGGGCAGGCCGCGCACACGGCTGCGCCAGCGGCCGTGCCCGTCGAAGCCCGGGAGCTTCGAGAGGCGCCCCGGGTCGACCGCGGGGCTCGTGAACATGGAGCCGCCCGGCGCGCCGAGCCGCCCCGCCGCGAGGTTCAGGAGATCGGTCGCGAGCGTCGCGACGCTGCCGAAGCGGTTGTTGCAGACGCCGATCCGCGCGTACGCCGCGCTCGTCGGCGCCGCGGCGAACTCGCGCGCGAGCCGCGCGATCGTCTCGAACGGAACGCCCGCGGATCGGGCGAGCGCTGCCGGCTCGAGGGCGCGCACGCGCCGCTCGACGGCGTCGAACCCGCGCGCGAGCCGCGCGATCGCGGTCCGGTCGGCGAGGCCCTCGTCCAGCAGGACGCGAAGCATGCCGAGCAGCAGCGCGGCGTCGCCGCCCGGGAGGATCGCCACGTGCTCGTCGGCCTCGCGGGCCGTCTCGCTCCGGCGCGGATCCACGACGACGAGGCGCCCGCCGCGCGCGCGCAGCGCGCGCAGCCGGCCGCGCACGTCCGGCGCGGTGAGGAAGCTCCCGTTCGACACGAGCGGGTTCGCGCCGACGCAGAGCAGGTAGTCGGTGCGCTCGAGGTCGGGGATCGGGATCGCGAACGAGCTGCCGTAGAGGTGCCACGACGTCGCGAAGCGCGGCG
>DATAGA010000352.1:0-5555 GCA_036257215.1 Myxococcota bacterium | reverse complement strand
GCTGCAACGCGTCGACCCCCGGAGGAGCACCATGGCAGGACAGCCGAGGCGACGGGGCCCGTTCGGCTCACCGATCACGCGGGCGGCGCTCGCGTTCACCCTGGTGCTCGCGTTGGGCCTGTGGCTGCGCGAGACGGCGGGGCCGCGCGACGACGGCCTCATGTCGTCGCCGCTCTGGCTGCTGGGCGTAGCGCTGGGCGTCGCCATCGGGATGCTCCTCGGCGACCGGCTCCGCCCGCGCGACGGGCGCACCTGACGGCGGCGCGGGCCTACCCGAAGCGTCCCGTCACGTAGTCCTGGGTGCGCTGGAGCTTCGGGGCGACGAAGACCTTCTCGGTCTCGCCGTACTCGATCAGCCGCCCCAGGTACATGAAGGCCGTGTTGTCCGAGACGCGCGCGGCCTGCTGCATGTTGTGCGTCACGATCAGGATCGTGTAGCGGCCACGCAGGGCGGCGATCAGCTCCTCGATCTTCGACGTCGCGATCGGGTCGAGCGCCGAGCACGGCTCGTCCATGAGCAGCACCTCGGGGTCGCCCGCGATCGCGCGGGCGATGCACAGGCGCTGCTGCTGGCCGCCCGAGAGGCCGAGTGCGCTCTCGCCGAGCCGGTCCTTGACCTCGTCCCAGAGCGCCGAGGCCTGCAGCGCGCGCTCGACGGTCTCGTCGAGCACGCGGCGGTCGCGCACGCCGTCGACGCGGAGCGGGTAGACCACGTTCTCCGCGACCGACATGGGGAACGGGTTGGGCTTCTGGAACACCATCCCCATGCGCTTGCGCAGCGCGATCACGTCGACGCCCGGGCCGTAGATCTCCTCGCCGTCGAGCCGCACGTGACCGCTCGTGCGCAGCCCGTCGATCAGGTCGTTCATCCGGTTGAGCGAGCGCAGCAGGGTGGACTTGCCGCAGCCCGACGGGCCGATCAGGGACGTCACGAGGCCGCGCTGGACGTCGAGCGTGATCTCGGTGAGCGCCTGCTTCTCGCCGTACCAGAGCGAGAACTTCTCCACCTCGAGCGCGCTCCCCTGCGGGCCCTCGATCGGGTGGTACGCGGTGCCCTCGTCTTCCTCGCGCGAAACGCGGTCCATCGCGGCTCGTCTTCCTAGAACTGCGCGCCCGCGAACCGGCGCTTCAGCCGGGCGCGGATCCCGATGGCGGTCACGTTCATGGCGAAGATCAACGCGATGAGGAGCAGGGTCGTCACGAAGACCATCGGCTTGCCGGCCTCGGAGTTGCGGGACTGGAACCCCACGTCGTAGATGTGGAAGCCGAGGTGCATGAAGCTACGCTCGAAGTGCACGAAGGGAAAGGTGCCGTCCACGGGAAGCTCGGGCGCGAGCTTCACCACCCCGACCAGCATCAGCGGGGCGACCTCGCCGGCGCCGCGGGCCATGGCGAGGATCAACCCCGTCATGATACCGGGCATCGCCTGCGGCAGCACGACGCGCCGGATCGTCTGCCACTTGGACGCCCCGCAGGCGAGCGAGCCTTCGCGCACGGAGCGGGGCACCGCCGCCAGCGCCTCCTCGGTGGCGACGATCACCACCGGCACCGTGAGCAGCGCGAGCGTGAGGGAGGCCCACAAGAGTCCCCCCGTGCCGAAGGTGGGGCTCGGGAGCCGCTCCGCGTAGAAGAGCTCGTCGATGCGGACGCCCAGTGTGTAGGCGAAGAAGCCGAGACCGAAGACGCCGTACACGATCGACGGCACGCCGGCGAGGTTGTTCACCGAGATCCGCACGATCGAGACGAGCCGCCCCTGGCGCGCGTACTCGCGCAGGTAGAGCGCCGTGATGACGCCGAAGGGCGTCACGACGAGCACCATGAGGAGCGTCATCGCGGCGGTTCCGAAGATGGCGGGCAGGACGCCGCCCTCGGTGTTCGCCTCGCGCGGCTCCTCGGTGAGGAACTCGCGCCAACGGCCGAGGTACACGCCGAGCTTCCCGGCCGCACCCAGCTCGTTGGGCGCGTAGAAGCGCGTGAGCGAGGAGAGCGGGAGCTCCTTCTCCCGCCCGCTCACGTCGGCCAGCGTGACGAGCTGGGCGGCGTCGGTGCGCCGCAGCTCGGCCGCCCGCGCCGCCAGCCCATCGTACTCGCGTGCCAGCTCCGCCAGCTCGGTGGCGGCGTCCGCCTCGGCGCGGCGATGGGCCGCGCTTCCGCCGCCCTCGGCGAGCTCGACCGCGCGCACCGAGAGCCGCCGCTCCTCGATCCGCCGGTTGACCGCCCCGATCTCGCTCCGCTCGATCGAGCGGATGTCCTCGAAGCGCTGGCGCGCGGCGCGGTGGACCGCGCGCAGCCGCTCGCCGGAGAGCGCGTCGGCCGCGAGCACCTCGTCCCCGAGGCGCAGCCGCACGAAGCGCCCGACGAACGGTCCCCACTCGACGCGTTCGAAGAACCAGAGGTCCGCCGGGGTCGTGCGGGCCGCCACCTCGAAGTCGCTCACCCAGCGGAAGTCCTCGCCGTAGAGGTCGAAGTTTCCGACGCGGTAGAGGACGCGCGTGGCGCTCCCGCCCGCGGCCGCGACGCGCTCGGGCTGCGCCGGAGCGAGCGCGCCGAGCTGCGCGTCGGAGGGCTCGAACGTCTCGCTGCGCGTCGGCTCGCCGGCGACGCGCGAGCCGTCGACCAGCTCGAGCTCGACGAGGGGGCGCGGCCAGAAGGTCGTCACGCCGTTCCAGAGCACGAGCAGCAGGAACCCGACGATGAGCACGATGCCGAGGGCGAGCGCGCCGCCCATCGCCCAGCGCTCCGGCTCGCCCTGGGAGCGCAGGTCCGCCCGCCGCGGGCGCGGCGGAGCGATCCGGTCCAGCGGCGCCTCGCGCCCGCTCACTTAGAGCTCCGCGGCGCGCCGGCGGAAGCGCAGGCGCACGAGCTCGGCCACCGTGTTCACGACGAACGTCATCGCGAAGAGCGTGAGCGCGGCGAGGAACAGCATCCGGTAGAGCGAGCCGTCCTTCACGGCCTCGGGCAGCTCGACCGCGATGTTGGCCGAGAGCGCGCGGAAGCCGTTGAAGACGTTGAGGTCGAGGATCGGCGTGTTGCCGGCCGCCATGACGACGATCATGGTCTCCCCGACCGCGCGCCCCATGCCGATCATGATCGCGGCGAAGATCCCGCTCATCGCCGTCGGCACGATCACCGAGATCGCCGTCTGCCACGGCGTCGCGCCGCACGCGAGGCTCGCGGCGCGCAGGTGCGCGGGCACGGCGCTGAGCGCGTCCTCCGCGATCGTGTAGATGATCGGGATCACCGCGAAGCCCATGGCGAAGCCGACGACCAGCGTGTTGCGCTGGACGTAGGTGCCGAGGAAGGAGCCGCGCGGATCGACGCCGAGCGCCTCGAGCGCGAACCCCGCGACCGCCGCGACGGCGCCCGCCGCAGCGAGGCGCCCGAGCCAGAGCGCGGCGTCGGCGAGCGCGGCGCGCGGAGGCTCGAGCGCGCGCACGCGGGCCGCGAGGCCGGCGCCGGGTCCGCGCGCGAAGAGCCAGCCGACGCCGACGAGCGCGAACGGGTAGAGCAGGAGCGCGAGGACCGGCGCGGCGCGCCCGGTCCCGCCGTCGAGCCAGAGGCGCACGTCGCCGCCGAAGAAGACGCGCTCGAACGCGCCGCCGCCGGCGAGCGCCGCGAAGGCGCCGAGCGCGAGCGCCGCGAACACGAGCGCGAGCTTGGGCAGGCCCTCGAGGCGCAGCGTCGCGCGGCGCGGGAGGAGCTGCCAGAGGTACGCCGAGCCCAGCAGCGCGAGCGGCACCGTCGCGAGCGCAAGGAGCACGGAGCCGAGCCAGCGCTCGACCACGGGAGCGAGCACGAGGGCGGCCAGGAAGCCGAGCACCACGGAGGGGAGCGACGCCATCATCTCCATGGTGGGCTTCACGGCGTTGCGCACGCGGGGGTGGACGAACTCCGAGGTGTACACCGCGGCGAGGAGGGCCACGGGCACGGCGAAGAGCAGCGAGTAGAAGGTCGCCTTCAGCGTGCCGAAGACGAGCGGCACGAGCGAGAACTTCGGCTCGAAGACGTCCGTGCCCGACGACGACTGCCAGGTGTAGCCCGGCTCGGGGTAGCCCTCGTACCAGACGCGCCGGAAGATCGTGCGGAGCGTGGTCTCGGGGTGGGGGACGCGCACCTGCCAGTGAGCCGCCTCGCGCGCGTCGGAGAGCGCCACGACGCCGTCGTCGCGCGGCGTGAGCGCGACCGCTTGCACCGGCGCGCGCAGGACACCCTCCAGCCGGAGCAGCACCCGCTCGCTGGTCGCGTGGCGCAGCCACACGTTTCCCGCCGCGTCGCCGGTGGCGAAGCCCTTGCTGCGCTGGCTCGGCGCGAACGCGACGACGGCCGCCGGCTGCGGCTCGAGGCTGTGCGCGAGCACCAGCGAGCGCCCGTCGGTCGTGCCGGCGTCGCGCCGCTCGACGCGGAACCAGACGTTCACCGCGCCCTCGCTCGTCCCGACCGCCACGCCCTGCTCGCCGATCAGGAACCCGAGGCTCGTGATCTCCGCCGGCCCGGGCGCCACGTCCCGCACCTCGGCGACCACCGGCCTCGCGAAATCTCTCACGTCGTAGCGATGCAGCGTGCCGTCTCGCTCGGCGACGATCACCTCCTCGCCGCGCTCGGTCAGCAGGACGCCCGCCACGTCGCGCCCAGCCGCGAGGGACGGGAGCTGGCTGCGCGAGTCGGCGACCGTCACCGCGCCGCTCATCATGTTGGTGCGCGACTGGCTCCGGGCCAGGAAGATCGCGCCGGCGTCGTCGACCCCGACGAAGCTCCGACTCGGGCGCTCCGCCGAGCCTCCGACGCGCACGTCCGCAGCCACGATGGCGCGGCCCGAGGTCGAGAGCGGCTTCGCCTCCTGCAGCTCGATCACCGGCGCGACGCGGCGCCAGTCGCCGCCCGGAATCGCGCCGTAGACCGCGCGCCCGTCGGTGCGCTCGCCCGTCGGGAGCGGGGCGAGACCCACCGGGAGCCGCTCGAGCGGCACCACCTCGGCGGCGAGGTCGATCCGCCCGAAGCGCACGCTCCCGTCCGCGAAGCCGAGGATCAGGTGCCCGCCCCGCGGCGTGCGCGCGGCCGCGGTGACGGGCACGCTGCCGAGCTCGAGCCGGCCGGCCTCGAGCAGGCGTCCACTCCCGAGGTGGAAGCTCTCGAAGCCGCCGTCGGCGTGGAGGACCACGCCGACCGAGCCGTACTCGTCGCTCGCGAGGGCGAGCGGCCGCGCGCGCGACGGCTCGGCGGCGGGAGCGGGCAGCGCGTAGTGGACGGCGCTCTCGACCGAGCCGCCCGCGAAGAGCGGCACGACGACCTCGACGAGGAACGCCATGATGCCGAACACCGCGGCGATCACGGCGAGCCCCCCGATCGAGATGCTCCAATCCGCGACGCGGTCGGCGACCACGACGCGCCGGGACGTCGACTTCGGACGACGGTAGGCCGTCGCGGCCGAGCGCTCGCCCGGTAGCGCCCCCCCGAGCGCGCCCTGCTCCGCCACGGCCTCGCTACTCGAGGCCCAGCTTCCCCCGGTCCTCGGCGGCGATCGACGCGGGCACCGGGAAGTAGCCGTCCTTCACCAC
>DATAGA010000314.1:0-3041 GCA_036257215.1 Myxococcota bacterium | reverse complement strand
GGTCGCCACCCGCGAGGCCGCCCTCGCCCGCGAGCGCGGCTGAGTGGTCTCAGCGGAACAGCTCCGAGACGCTCGTTCCCTCGTGGATCGCGCGGATGGCGTCGCCGAGGAGCGGGGCGACGGAGACCACCTCGATCCAGTCGCGCCGCTTCTCGGGTGGGAGCGGGATCGAGTCCGTCACGACGAGGCTCTGGATGGCCGAGTCGCCGATCCGGTCCACCGCGCCGCCCGAGAGCACCGGGTGCACGGCGACCGCGTCGACGCGCCGCGCGCCGTGCTCGAGGCAGGCGCGCGCGGCCTCGAGCAGCGTCCCGCCGGTCGCGATCTCGTCGTCGATCAGGATCGCGTCCTTGCCGGCGACGTCGCCGATCAGGTTCACCGCGATCGCGCGGTCGTCGTCGCCGCTGCGCCGCTTGTCGACGATCGCGATCGGCAGGCGCAGCCGCCGGGCGTAGCGCCCGACGTCCTTCGACTCCCCGACGTCGCCCGCGACGAGCACCGTGTTCGAGAGGTCGCGCGTGCGGGCCAGGTGGTCGGAGATGAGCGCCGTCGAGAGCAGGTGATCCGAAGGGACGTGGAAGAACCCCTGCACCTGCGGCGCGTGGAGGTCGAGCGTGAGGACGCGCCCGGCGCCCGCCGTCTGGATGAGGTCGGCCATCAGGCGCGCCGCGATCGAGATGCGCGGCCGGTCCTTCTTGTCCGAGCGCACATAGGGGAAGTAGGGGACGACCGCGGTGACGCGCGCGGCCGACGAGTGGTGGAGCGCGTCGATCGTGAGCAGCAGCTCGAGAATGCCGTCCGAGACCGGAGGGCACGACGTCTGCACGACGAAGACGTCCGCTTCGCGCACGTTCTCGTCGATCTGGACCATCAGGTTGTCGTTCGCGAAGCGCACGACCCGCGACGGCGCGAGCTCGATCCCGAGGTGCTTGCAGAGGTCGCGCGCGAGCGCCGGATGCGACGACCCGGCGACGACCTTGATCTCACCCTGCATGCGCCTCCTCCGCGCCGCGCGCCTCGTAGCGCTCGAAGTGCAGGCACTCGTCCACCGGGCGCCGCGGGGGCCGTCCGTAGCGTCCCATCGGCCATCCGAGCGGCAGGAGTGCGCAGGTCGGGCAGCCCTCGGGCAGCCCGAGCCGCGCGTCGACCTCGCGTCCGAAGGCGAGGTGGAGCGTCGTGAGCGACGCGCCGAGGCCGACCGCGCGGCAGGCCAGCAGCACGTTCTGGACGGCGGGCATGAGCGCCTGCAGCTGCGGCTCGCCGCGCCGGGTCCAGCCCGCGACGAAGAGGTGGACGGGAACCTCGTGCAGGTGCTCCGCCAGCCACGCCGCCGCGTCGAGAGTGCGCCGCTTCGAGCCCGCGAACTCCGGGCTCGCGGCGGCCTTTTGCGCCGGGGCGATGTAGGCGTCGAAGATCGGCTTGTAGCGCTCCGCCACGAACCGGCGGGTCTGGGCCTCCGTCACCGCGATGAAGTGCCAGGGCTGCCGGTTCCCGCCGCTCGGCGCGAAGGTGCCGGCCTCGCACACCTTGCGGATCAGCGCGCGCGGGACCGGGTCGGGCCGCAGCCGCCGCAGCGCCCGGGTCGTCCGAATCCCCTCGAGGAGCGGCACGTCCTCGCCGATGCGCTCGACGTCGATCTCCACGCGCGAGTCACGATAGGGACGCGACCGGCGGGAATCCACCGCGCCGGGGAGCGCGCCCGGGCCCGCGCAGCTCGCCCGATCAAGCGCCCGCCCCGAAGCGCCGAAAACGGGTAGGTGCGCCTCGAGTTCCCGACCGATCTCGGCCTGGGCATCCCGGTCGTCCTCTCGGCGCTCTCGCTGCGCCTCTTCCGGCTGGCCTGGCGGACGCGCCGGCTGCCCGAGCTCCTGGTCGGGATCTACTTCCTGTTCGTCCCGTTCGGCATCTCGCTCTCGATCCGGGTGGACCGCTTCGCGCCCGAGCACGCAGCCGCGGCCCGCACGGTCGCGCACGCCCTCTTCACGGTGGGCGGCGTCGCGATGCTGCTGTTCGCCTGGTCGGTGTTCCGACCCGACTCCCGCCCTGCGCGCGCGCTCGCCTGGGGCGGCTCGCTCGCGCTCGTGGTGGCGTGGGCGGCGGGCATCCCGGTGGGCGCGTACGAGGTCGACTCGAGCTTCATGCTGCTGATCCCGAGCTTCCTGCCGTACGGCTGGGTGTTCGGCGAGTCGCTGCGGTACTACCTGCTGCTGCGCAGGCGCGAGCGGCTCGCGCTCGCCGACCCCGTCCTCGTGAACCGCTTCCTCCTGTTCGCGGTGTGGACCGGCGGCGTGCTCGCAATCGCGCTCATCTACACGGTCGGCACGTTGGGACAGGCGTGGTACGGCAGCTTCCGCGACGGCGGCGCGCTGCAGGACCCGCTCGTCCTCGGCGTCACGCGGGTGCTCTCGCTCCCGATCGCGGTCTCGCTCTGGCTCGTGTTCCTGGCGCCGGCACGCTACCACGCCTGGCTGCGCGAGCGAGCCGCGGCGGCACAGGCCGGACGCTGAGCCGCGCCGCCTTCGAGGCGGTAGACTGCGCGCCGTGGCGCAGCAGGGCGGCCGGCTCTCGCGGATCCGGGTGAACGGGGTCGAGCTCGAGGTCGAGGAGCACGGCGCCGGCCCGCGGCCGTTCGTGCTCGTGCACGGCTTCACGGGCTCCCGCGACGACTTCGCCGAGATGCTACCCCGGCTCGCCGAGCGCGGGCGCACCGTCGCGCTCGACCTGCGCGGCCACGGCGGGAGTACGAACACCGGCGACGCGGCGCGCTACACGATCGAGACGCTGCGCGACGACGTGCTCGGCGCACTCGACGCGCTCGGGATCGAGCGCTGCGACCTGCTCGGCCACTCCATGGGCGGCATGGTGGCGCTCCGCCTGGCGCTCGACGCGCCGGACCGCGTCGCGTCGCTCGTCCTCATGGACACCGCCGCCGCGCCGATCGACCGCGCAGCGCGGCGCTTCTTCGAGGTCGGCGCGAAGATCGCCCGCGAGCAGGGGATGGAGACGCTCGCGACGCTCGCGCGCGCGGCGGCGGAGCGCGA
>DATAGA010000304.1:0-2278 GCA_036257215.1 Myxococcota bacterium | reverse complement strand
GGCGCTCGAGGTAGCGCGAGCTCGGGATCACGGACCCGACCATGCCGGGCCGCCGCAGGAACCCCTGGAAGAAGAGGATCCGCGGGTCGCGCCGCGCGGCGCTGGGCTCGTTGCGGACTTGCATGGGGGGCGCGCCTCTCTCTTGCTGGCTCGTGCGCAGGCAGCGAGCGTGCTGATGGATAGCCCAAGCAGCGAAACTGCGCCCTTGCCGTGCGCGCGCCGCGTCGCGAGGGGCGCGCGGGGCCCGATCCCCTCGACTCGCCGTCAAGTCGCCGGGACGGTCGGTCGATGAAAGAGGCGATGACCCGACGCCTCCCCGCCGCCGCGCTCGCCCTCGCCGTCGCGCTCGCGACCGGCTGCGGCGTGCTCGAGGAGCTCGACAAGGGGCGCGCCGAGCAGGAGAAGTACTCGCCGAGCGCGCGCAAGGCGAAAGAGGAGAAGGCCGCGGCCGCGACGTCCCAGGCGGGCGCCAAGGCGGCCGGCGGCGCGGCGGACGCCACGGCGAAGGCGCGCCAGGCCGCCGCGACCTGGTGGCAGAACGCGCGCAGCATCGGCTCCGAGGAGACGAGCTCCGACGTCGTGCGCTGCGTGATCGGCGGGTCCGAGCAGTACATGCACAAGCACGACTGCCTGATGCGCGGCGGCAGCGTGGCCAAGCGAGGCGGCGAGTAGCCGGACGCAGCGGGCTACGCTCCGCGCGTGACGCACGAAGAGCTGGTCGCCCGCGAGGCGCTGCGCGACCTCGTCGCGCGCTACAACGCGCTCGGCGACGCGGGACGCCTGGCGGCGCTGTGCGAGCTCTTCACCGACGACGCGGAGCTCGAGCTGGACGGCCGCACGCGTCGCGGCCGCGCCGAGATCCGGGCGCTCTTCGAGAGCGCCGCGGAGGAGGCCCGCCGCGGCGGCGGCGTGCGCTTCCTGCGCCACTCGACCTCGACCCACGTGATCGACCTCGGAGGCGCCGGGCGCGCGAGCGGACGGCTCTACTACCAGGTGCTGACCGAGCGCGGCCTCGACCACTGGGGCCGCTACCTCGACGACTACCGCCTCGACGGCACGCGCTGGCGCTTCGCGCGCCGCCAGGTCACCGTCGACGGCCTGGTCCCCGGCGGCTGGGCGGACCGCACGCAGCAGCGGCTGCCGGAGCAGGGCTAGCGCGGGCTGCCGACGTTCCGACGTGTCGGAACCGGAGAAGGCGGCCTTGGAAGGTGAAGAGCCTCAGCGGTCCTCCCCTTCGACGCGCGACGTGGCCTGCGCGCCAGCGCCGGCGCGACCCCGCCGCTAGGTCTTCCGCGCCCCGGGCACCTCGCTCGGATCGAGCAGCCCATGGCGTTGCCAGCCCACCCTCAGCAGCCATGTGCGCGCGGCGGCGATTGGCGCTGGCGAGCGTGGCACGCGCCCAGCCCCCTCACGCCAGCCCGTGAACCAGGCGCCCGACGACGCGGGGTCGATGCAGCCTACTCGAGATGCCCGCACGCCCAGGTGTTTGCGTAGGTTGTTGAGGACGTAGCTCAGCGCGTTTCGTACCTCGCTTGGAGTCCGCAGGATGCGCAGGTGAAACCGCTCGAGGAGCACCTGTCCCCGGCGGCGTAGGACCCGATTGACCGCGCGGGCCACGCGCGCGCCGATCGATTGCATGCCCCGACCGAGGGCGCGCCTGTCGTCCGCCTCGACGATCAAGTGCAGGTGGTCGCGCAGGATCGAGTAGTGAGCAAGCCGGAAGTCGCCGCGCTCGCAGGCTACGCGCAGCGTCCCCTCGAGGGCGCGCACGATCCGACCGTCGCGCAGCGACGGCAGGCCGCGGAGGACCTTGTAGGTAACCAGACCCGGGAAGCGCCCGGGGAAGTCGGGGCGTTCCTGGTGCCGGACACGCGAGCTCGGTACCCGCGGTCGGCCCCCTCGGTGCTTCGGCGTCGACACTCGGAAGAGGTCGAGCTGAGACGTCACCGAGCACGTTGACATACTCCCTAAAGTGTACGTTAAGGGCAGAGAATGTCAAGCTGAAAGTGCAACGCCGAGTGGGTGTGCCGCGTGTACCCGGATTCACGTTCTCGGAGAACGGCGCCGCCACGCTCGCGCGCGGTGGCAAGAGCGGCGCGCGAGGCCCCTTCATCGAAGGCCTTCTTCCGCTTGTCGTCGTCGCCACTCCTACAGCGCGCGCATGCCGCCGTCGACCACCAGCGTGTGGCCCGTGACGAACGCCGACGCGTCGCTCGCGAGGTAGACGACGGCGCCCTTCACGTCGTCCTCGCTGCCGGAGCGGCCCAGCGGCACGCGG
>DATAGA010000297.1:0-3923 GCA_036257215.1 Myxococcota bacterium | reverse complement strand
ATCGAGCGCGACGAGACCTGCTGCTACGCGAAGAAGCGCGCGGTCTGGGCGAGCGACCCGCAGGGCCTGCGCTGGGAGTTCTACCGGGTCGACGCGAACCTCAGCGAGTTCGGCGGCGGCGCGGTGGAAGAAGCGCCCGCGGCGGCGACGGTGCCGACGCCCGCACCCGCGACGAGCGCCTCGAGCGCCGCGGCGTGCGGCTGCGCCAGCCCCGCGCGCTGAGCGCGGACGCCGGGTGCCCCGCCCCGGACCCCGGAACCGCCTGCCCGCGGTCGCTAACTTCCGGCTGCCATGGCCGACGACGCGACCGCGGGCAGCGACTTCATCCGCGACCTCGTCGCGCGCGACGTGCGCGACGGGAAGTACGGCGGGCGCGTCGTCACGCGCTTTCCGCCGGAGCCGAATGGCTACCTCCACATCGGGCACGCGAAGAGCATCGCGCTGAACTTCGGCCTCGCCCGCGAGTTCGGCGGGCGCTGCCACCTGCGCTTCGACGACACGAACCCGGCCACGGAGGAGACCGAGTTCGTCGAGTCGATGCTCGAGGACGTGCGCTGGCTGGGCTTCGACTGGGGGGGGCACCTCTACTACGCCTCCGACTACTTCGGCCGCCTCTACGAGTACGCCCAGGTCATCGTCCGCAAGGGGCTCGCCTTCGTGTGCGACCTCTCGTCGGAGGAGGTCGCCGCGCGCCGCGGCACGCTGACCGAGCCCGGCATCCCGAGCCCGTACCGCGAGCGCAGCGTCGCGGAGAACCTCGACCTCTTCGAGCGGATGAAGGCCGGCGAGTTCGCGCCGGGCTCGCGCGTCCTGCGCGCCAAGATCGACATGGCCTCGCCGGTGCTCCCCATGCGCGACCCGATCCTCTACCGAATCTCCACCGCCATCCCACACCACCGCACGGGCCGCGCGTGGAACGTCTACCCGATGTACGACTTCGCCCATCCCCTCTCCGACGCGATCGAGGGGATCACCCACTCGCTCTGCACGCTCGAGTTCGCCGACCACCGGCCGCTCTACGAGTGGGTGCTCGACGCAGCGGGCATCCCGCGCCCGCGCACGGAGCAGACCGAGTTCGCGCGCGGGAACGTCTCGCACACGGTCGTGAGCAAGCGCGTGCTGCGCCGCCTCGTCGAGGAGGGGCACGTGCGCGGCTGGGACGACCCGCGCATGCCCACGCTGGCCGCCGCGCGCCGGCGCGGCTACCCGCCCGAGGCGCTGCGCCGCTTCTGGGCCGAGGTCGGCGTCGCGAAGCGCGAGAACGTGATCGAGCTGGCGCGGCTCGAGGCCGCGGTGCGCGAGGAGCTCAACCGGACCGCCCCGCGCGCGCTCGCCGTGCTGCGCCCGCTGAAGGTCGTGATCGTCAACTACCCCGAGGGCCGCAGCGAAGAGGTCGAGGCGATCAACAACCCGGAGGATCCGGCCGCCGGCGTGCGCAAGCTGCCGTTCTCGCGCGAGCTCTGGATCGAGCGCGACGACTTCCTCGAGGACCCGCCGAAGAAGTTCTTCCGGCTCGCGCCGGGCCGCGAGGTGCGGCTGCGCTTCGCCTACCTCGTGCGCTGCGAGGAGGTCGTGAAGGACGCGAGCGGCGCCGTGGTCGAGCTGCGCTGCACCTACGACCCGGCCACGCGCGGCGGCGACGCCCCCGACGGGCGCAAGGTAAGGGGCACGATCCACTGGGTGAGCGCGCGCCACGCGCGTCGCGCCGAGGTACGCCTCTACGACACCCTCTTCACCGTCGCCGACCCGCTGGCCGAGGAAGGGCGCGACTTCACCGAGTTCCTGAACCCCGGGTCGCTCGAGGTCGTCTCGGACGCGTTCCTCGAGCCGTCGCTCGCCGGCGCCGCGCCGGGGACGACCGTCCAGTTCGAGCGGCTCGGCTACTTCTGCGCCGACCCGGACGGCACCGCGGAGCGCCCGGTCTGGAACCGCACGGTCACGCTGCGCGACTCCTGGGGCAAGCTCGTCCGCCGCGGCGACGCCGACTAGACGACGTCAGGGCGCGGCCGCCGGCGCGGCAGGCGCTCCCGCCTCCTCCGCCGGAGCCTCGGGCGGCGGCGGGAACTTCGCGAGCAGCTCGAGCAGCGCGTCCGCGAACGCGTGCCCGATCTTCGCGTAGCCCTCGTCGTCCATGTGCAGCGTGTCGGCGAAGTCCGCGTCGGCGTCGAGCAGGTGGTAGGCGTCGATCAGGGCGATGCGCTTCCCCGCCGCGCGCTGCTTCTCCACCTCTTCGCGGATCACCTTGTTGACCGCCACCTTGACGCGGTCCCGCTTCGGGCTGCCGTAGCGGCTCGGCGGGATGGTCGACACGACGAGCCGCACCTTCGACTCCGCCAGGAAGCGGTCGAGCAGCACCGAGTAGCGGATGCGGAAGGCGTCGGGCTGGAAGGTCGAGCTCTTGGCGTCGTTGGTGCCGATCATGAGCAGGATCGCGTCGGGGTGGTCGCGGCGGATCGCGCCGAACGAGACCTCGTCGAGCTTCGCGACGCCGCGGCCCTGGTAGCCCTCGTGGTCGCCGTCGATCCCCTCCGGGCCGTGGTGGTAGCGCCCGAGCATGTCGACGTCGTAGCCCGCGCCGCGCAGCCGTTCGAGGAAGGCGAGGCGGTAGCCGGCCTGGTGGGTGGAGCCCTGGCCCATCGTGAGGGAGTCCCCGAAGGCCATCACCCGGAGCGTCGCCGCCTGCGCGGGCCGGGCTCCCGGGAGCGACGCGGCGGCGGCCGCCAGCGCGAGCGCCGCGAAGGGGGCGAGGCGGATGAGGGACCGGCCGGGCATCGGGCTTCTCCGTTCGGGGCGCGCCGGATTATCATGCTTTCCCCGGCTTTCGCAGCGGGGCACCGGCACGAGCGTGGAGGACCCCCGTGGACACGTCCTTCGACCTGATCCTTCGCGGGGGAATCCTCGTCGACGGAACGGGCGCACCCGCCCGTCCGGGCGACCTCGCGATCGCGGACGGCCGCATCGCCGCGCTCGGCCGCGTCGAAGGCGAGGCGCGCCGCACGCTCGACGTCCGCGGCGCCGTCGTCGCGCCCGGCTTCGTCGACATCCACACGCACTACGACGCGCAGGTCTTCTGGGACGGCAGGCTCTCCTGCTCGCCCTGGCACGGCGTCACGACCGTCGTGATCGGAAACTGCGGCTTCGGCGTGGCGCCGACGCGCTCCGCGCACCGCGACCTGATCCTGCGCACGCTCGAGAGCGTCGAGGGCATGTCGCTCGAGGCGCTGCGCGCCGGGCTCGGCCCCGAGTGGCCCTTCACGAGCTTCCCCGAGTTCCTCGACGCGATCGCGTCGCGGGGCGTGGCGGTGAACGTCGGCGCGCTCGTCGGGCACACGCCCGTGCGCACGTACGTGATGGGCGAGGACGCCGTCACGCGCGAGGCGAGCGGCGACGAGGTCGCCGCGATGCGCGCCCTCGTGCGCGAGGCGCTCGAGGCCGGCGCGCTCGGCTTCGCGACGTCGAAGTCGCCGACGCACGTCGGTTACGCCGGGAACCCCGTGCCCAGCCGGACGGCGTCGAGCAGCGAGATCGAGGCCCTGACGGGTGCGCTCGGCGAGGTCGACCACGGCGTCTTCCAGTGCACGATCGGCCCCGGCCTCTCCTTCGCCGAGTTCGAGTCCGTAGCCCGCGCGACGGGAAAGCCCGTCTCGTGGACCGCGCTCCTCGCCGGCTTCTGGGGACCGAAGGGCCACCGCGGGATCCTCGAGCGCTTCGCGAAGCTCCAGGCCGAGGGCGTGCGCGTCGTGCCGCAGGTCTCCTGCCGGCCGCTCACCCTCGAGTTCCAATGGAAGGCGCCCTTCCCGTTCGAGAGCCAGCCCGAGCTGCGGCCGGTCTCGGCCGCGGACTTCGAGGGCCGCAAGCGCATCTACGCCGATCCCGCGTTCCGCGACTCGATCAAGGCCCGCGTCGACGGCGGCGCGCTGCGT
>DATAGA010000241.1:0-2785 GCA_036257215.1 Myxococcota bacterium | reverse complement strand
CAGCGCGCCCGACGACGTCGCGAGCCGCGCCACCTCGGCCGGGTCGCGCGCGGAGACGAGCCGGAGGCCGGCCTCGTTGATGGCGGACACGCGCGTCGCGCGCGCCGACATGCGCGCCTCGCGCGCGGCCTGGCCGATCGCGTCGGCGGCCGCCGCGGCGACCTCGAGCAGCGTCTCCTGCGCGGCGCGCGAGCGCGCGAGCGCCGCGCGCGCGGCGTCGGTGCCGGCCTGCACCGAGAGGACGCCGACGAGCTCGTCGCCGGCGAGGAGCGGGAGCGCGGCGTAAGCGACGGCGCCGCCCTCCCGCGCGAGGAAGGCCGGCTCGCGCCGCAGCGCGGCCCCGCCGTCGATGCCCTGGCCGAGGGGGATGCGGTAGTCGCCGCCGAGCCCGCCGCCGACGAGCGAGGTGGCGGCGAGGCGCAGCTCGCGCTCGTCCGAGTGGTAGAGGTAGAGCGTCGCGATGCCGCCGCCGACCTTCGCCGCGACGAGCGTGCAGAGCGCGCCGAGGCGGTCGAGCAGCGGCGCGACGCCCGCGAGGACCTGGCGCACCTCGCGCACCGCCGCATAGCGGGCCGCCTGGCTGCGCAGCGTCTCGTGCTCTTGTGCGCGGGCGATGATCTCGGCGTCGAGCCGGCCGAGCTGCTCGGCGAAGGCGAGGTCGTCGTCGCTGAAGGCGTCGGCGCGCGAGGAGTGGTGCAGGTTGAGGACGCCGAGCACCGTGCCCTCGTGCACGAGCGGCACGCACAGCGCCGACTCGACGTCGAAGCGCTCGCGCACGATGCGGAAGGCGCGCTGGTCGACCTTGCCGCGCAGGCGCAGCGGCCGGCCGTCGGCGGCGACACGCCCCGCGATGCCCTCCCCGAGCGGGACCTTGATCTTCGGCCAGAGCTCGCGCTCGACTCCCACCGCGACGCGCACGGAGAGCGTCCGCCGGTCCGAATCGAGCAGCATCAGCGAGCCGCCGTCGGCGCCCGTCACGCCGAGGGCGATCTCGAGCATGCGCGTGAAGAGCTCGTCCGGGTCGACGGTGAGGTTCACCGACTCGACGATCTCGTGGAGCGCCTGGAGCAGCTCCGTCTTCCGGTCGGGCGACGACGTGCCGTAGCCCCAGAGCAGGCGCGCGGTAAGCGGCGAGACCACCTGGACGCCGCGCGCCGCCGCCTCCGGAAAGCGCGTGCCGAAGGGCTCGCCGCCGCCCGCGTCGATCACCGCCCGCACCCCGGGCGCGAGGAGCGCCGCCGCGTCGCCCGTCAGCCGGGGCAGGACGCGTTCGCGCATCGTCGGGTCGAGCGCCTCCATCCGCGCGCGCGCCGCCGCAGGGTTCGGGTCGTAGATCGCCGCCACCTCGACGGCCGGGTTGTCCTCGAGCAGGGGGACGAGGTGGAGGGCCTCCTCCGATGCCCCGTAGATGGCGACGGCTTTGCGCATCAGCTCGCGGTCTCGTCCTCGTCGGCGCGCAGCTCGAGGGTCAGGGAGAGGGTCTGGCGCCGGCCGTCGCCGTCGCGCAGGACGAGCGGCAGGCGCAAGGTGCGCGGGCCGAGCACTCGGGCCTGGCCCGCCGACTCGAGGGTGAGGCTCGCCGGCGCCTCGGAGGTGACGAGCGCCGCGCCGCGGGCGCCCTCGAGCGCGGCCCGCGCGCCGGCGGTCGTCTGCGCGATGCGGGCCGACTGCGGGTGGGTCTCCTCGACGGCGATGGCGTCCTCGAGGCTCGAAGCCTCGAGCAGCACGCCCTCGGCCTCGGCCTCGAGCGGCGGGAGCGGGGCGTGGGTCCGCGCGGGCCGCGCCGGGCTGGGGCGCGCGGCGTCCGGGCGCGGGGCGGCGATCGGCCCGAGCGGCGCCGCGCCGCCGCGCTCGGGCGCGGCGGGTCGCGTCGCGGCGGACGGGCGCGCCGGCGCGCTCGCGGCGGACGCTGCCGGGCGCGCGGGCGCGGGTGCCGGCGCGGGCTGGGCCGTCGGGGCCGGAGCGGGGAGCGGGACAGGGGCCTGCTCGCGCAGCACGCGCATCACGCGCTTCGAGATCGTCGTGAGCGTCGGCAGCACCGCGGTGCCGTCCGAGGCCACCGCTTCGAACGCCGCGGCGCCGCGCAGGTCGAGCTTCTTGTGCAGCTCCTCGAGGGCGTACGGGCCCGAGCGGTCGCACTTGTTGTACTGGACCACGAGCGGGAGCTGCTCCAGCGAGCGCCCGTAGGCCGAGAGCACGCGGCGCAGCTCGTCGAAGCTCGCGAGGTTCGCGTCGATCTTGTTGGCCTCGGCGTCGACCACGAACACGATGCCGTCGACCCGGTCGAGCAGCGCCTTGCGGGTCGGCGCCTGCTCGGGCGCGCCCGGCACCGCCATGACCTCGATGCGCGTGCGCACGCCGCCGACGTCGCCGAGCTCGATCGGGAGCACCTCGTACGTCACCGTCGGGTCGAGCCGCGTCGGGACGACCTGGAGGTCGCCGCGGTGGTCCGCGCGCAGCTTCGCGTGGATCGCGCGCAAGTTGGTGCTCTTCCCGGCGCCCTCGATCCCCCAGTAGATGATGCGCGCGTTGACCGTGCCGGAGTCGCGCTGAACCTGCGTCATCAGATCTTTCCCTTCTTCTGGAGGAGCCGGCGGGCGTGGGTCGACACGGCCGACGGGACGTCCTTGCTCTTCATGATCGAGCGCAGCTCGCGCTCGTGGAGGAAGTTGAGGAACTTGACCGACATGGGGATCGGGCAACGCGGGTTGGTCGCGAGGTTCAGCTTCACCTGGTAGTTGCGCGTCCATTCGCGGTTCGACGCGATCACCCGCATCACCTCTTC
>DATAGA010000228.1:0-6389 GCA_036257215.1 Myxococcota bacterium | reverse complement strand
GACGAGCCGCGCGAGGTAGCCCGAGATCTCGGCGGAGCTCGGGAGCGCGCGCGCGCCGCTCGCCTCGAACGGCGTGGCGAGCTCCGCCCCGCCGGCCGGCGCGGCGAGCAGCGCTGCCAGGGCGAGCACGACGCCGAATCGCATCGCGAGAGACCGTCGCGTCGCGACGCCGACGCGTCCAGCGGGCGCGCCCCCTATCCTGCCCGCGGAGGTGCCCCCCGATGCCCGCCGCTCCCGCGCTGTCCGGTCCGACGCCCGCAGAGGTCGCCGCTCTGGCGCGCGAGCTCGGTCTCGCGCTCGACGCGACGGACGCCGCCGAGTACTCCGAGCTCGCGAGCGGCTTCCTCGGGGGGGTGGCGCTGCTCGACCAGGTCTCGGAGCAGTTTCCCCCGCCGCGCTACGCGCGGGGAGCGGTCGGCGCGCCGGCAGCGGCCGAGAACCCGCTCGGTGCGTGGTCCGTGCGCGTGCGCGTGGAAGGCGCGTCGCGCGGCCCGCTCGCCGGACGCAGCTGCGCGCTCAAGGACAACGTGATGCTCGCCGGCGTCCCGATGTCGAACGGGACGCGCCTCCTCGAGGGATACGTCCCGCCCGTCGATGCGACCGTCGCGACCCGCATCCTCGACGCCGGCGCGACGATCGTCGGCAAGGCCACCTGCGAGAGCTGGTGCCTCTCGGCCGGGAGCCACACGAGCGAGAGCGGGCCCGTGCGCAACCCGCGCGACCCCGCGCGCCACGCGGGAGGCTCGTCGTCGGGCAGCGCTGCGCTCGTCGCCGCGGGCGCGGTCGACCTCGCGATCGGCGGCGACCAGGGCGGGTCCATCCGCGTGCCGGCCTCGTTCTGCGGCATCGTCGGCCTGAAGCCGACCCACGGGCTCGTGCCCTACACCGGCGTGCTCTCGATCGAGCCGACGCTCGACCACGTCGGCCCGATGACGCGGCGCGTGGCGGAGAACGCGCTGCTGCTCGAGGCGATCGCGGGACCCGACGGAGTCGACCCCCGCCAGGGCGCCGGCGTGCGCGCGGCGCGCTACACGGAGGCGCTCGGGCGCGGCGTGGCTGGGCTGCGGATCGGGCTGCTGCGCGAGGGCTTCGCGCAGCCGGGCGCCGAGCCGGACGTCGACGCGGGCGTCGCGGCGGCCGTGCGGGCGCTCGCCGCGCACGGCGCCGCCGTCACGGACGTCTCGATCCCGATCCACCGCACGGCCGGCATGCTGCTCTCGCCGGTCTTCCAGTCGGCCCTCCTCACGATGCTCCACACCGACGGCTGCGGCGCCGGGCTGGCGGGGCTCTACGTTCCGAGCCTGGCCGAGCGCGTCGGCGCCTGGCGCGAGCGCGTGGGCGCGCTCTCCGAGACGATGAAGGTGCTGCTCTTCGCCACCGAGCACCTGCGCCGGCGCGCCGGCTTCCGCTACTACGTGAAGGCGATGCAGCTCCTCCCGAGCGTGCGCGCGGCGTACGACGACGCGCTGCGCGACGTCGACGTGCTCGCGCTGCCGACGACGCCGATGAAGGCGCCGCTCCTCCCGCCGCCGGGCGCGCCGCGCGCGCTCACCGTGGGTCACGCCGTCGCGCCGACGGCGAACACGCAGGTGTTCGACCACACGCACCACCCGGCGCTGTCCGTGCCGTGCGGCGAGTCGGCTGGGCTTCCGATCGGGCTCATGCTCGTGGGACGCGCGTTCGACGAGGCGACGCTCTACCGGGTCGCCGAGGTGGTGGAGGCGGGCCGGGGCTCCGTCTAGCATGCGGCGCCGGAGGTCCCCCGTGCCCGCCCTGCTGCTCCTCCTGACCGCCGCGCTTCTGGCTGCGGGGCCCGCGAGCGCCCGCCCGGACGGCTTCGTCTCCGACCGCGACGCCCGCCGGCGCGCGCTCGCCTACCTCGACTTCGCGACGGAGGAGGCGGCGCGCGGCAGCGTCCTCAACGCGATCGCCCACATGGAGCGCGACCGGATCGACCGCCGCTACGACCCGCCGACGCCGCCCATCGACGTCGCCGACTGGGCTGCCCCGTTCGACAAGCTCGACCACCTGCGCGACACGCGCGACTTCGACGCGCTCTACCTGTTGACCGCGCTGCTCGGCTACGAAGGTCACCCCTACTTGACGCCCGCGCTGTGGGAGCGGGTGCGCAGCTCGCTGCTTTCGTTCAAGACCTGGTACACCGACCCGACGCCGCCGACGCCGGACCCCGCGCAGCCCGAGCGTACCTGGGACGACAGCTACTACTGGAGCGAGAACCACCAGATCCTCTACCACGCGATCGAGTACCTGCTCGGTGAGCGCTTCCCCGACGAGTGCTTCTGGATCGTCGGCTTCGAGCGCACGAAGGACTGCAGCGGCCCCGGCGAGATGACGGGCGAGGCGCACCAGGCCCGCGCGCGCGCCTTCATCGAGCGCTGGATGGAGGAGCGCTGGGAGGCGGGCTTCACCGAGTGGCTCTCCAACGTCTACTACCAGAAGGACTTGACGCCGCTCCTCACGTTGGTCGAGTTCTCCGCGGACGCCGAGCTGGCCACGCGCGCGGCGATCCTGCTCGACACCCTGCTGATCGACGTCGCGACCCACCTCTACCGCGGCGTCTTCGGCGCGACGCACGGCCGCTCCTACATGAAGGACAAGTACCGCGGCCCGGAAGAGGACACGTGGAACCTCGGGCAGCTCCTCTTCGAGAAGCGCGGCGCGAAGGGGTTCACGTCGGTGGGCGACGCCGGTGCCACGCTGTTCGCCCGCGCGCAGCGCTACCGGCTGCCGGAGGTGATCCGCGAGGCGGCGACCGACCGGGGCAACTCGCTCGCGCGCACGCGGCAGAGCTTCTTCGTCGACGAGCGCGGTCCGATCGAGAAGGATCCCGCGCATCCCGAAGGCCACGCCTTCGACGACACCGAGCCGAACTTCACGTTCTGGTGGGGTCTCGGCGCGCAGACGCTCTGGCAGGTCGTGCCGCTCACGGTCCTGAACGGCGACCGCTACGACCTCTGGAGCACCTCGGTGCTGCGCCCGTTCCAGCCGCTGCGCGACATCCTCGGCAACCCGCCGGACATGGGCCTGGCGCAGGATCTGGCGCAGGGGCTCTGGCCCGCGGCGTCGGCGCAGCTGATGCGGGAGGCGAACACGTACACGTTCCGCACGCCCGACTACATGCTCTCGACGGTGCAGGACTGGCGGAAGGGCGCGAACGCGGCGCAGGTGCACGCCTGGCAGGCGACGCTCGGCCCGGACGCGCTCGTGTTCACGACCCACCCGATGAACCCCGTGCAGCCGCCGTCGGAGTGGGTCGGCCGTGACGAGGGCTCGCCCGGCTACTGGACCGGCACGGCGTCGATGCCGCGCTCCGCGCAGCACGAGAACGTCGCGATCCACATCTACTCGCCGCTCTACGCCGATGGCGGCGCGCTCGGCTTCTTCGACTGGGAGGCGCTCACCCACGCCTACGTCCCGCGTGACCAGTTCGACGAGGTCGTGCGCCGGGGCAAGTGGACGTTTCTGCGCAAGGGCAAGGGTTACCTGGCCCTCTGGTCCTGGCGCCCGACCGAGTGGCAGGACTATTCGGCGGAGGAGCTCGAGCTGCCGGCGAACGGGCCGAAGGTCTCGTTCGACCTCGTGGCGCCGGGCGGCGCGGACAACGTCTGGGTCGTCGAGCTGGGCCGGCAGAAGGATTACGGCAACTTCACCTACTTCCGCATCGCGATGGAAGGCGCCGACGTGGACGTGGAGGCGCGCGACACCGAGCTCGGACACCAGACGTTCGACGTCGTCTACGACTCGCCGAGCCAGGGCCGGCTGAAGCTGCCCTGGGACGGCCCGTTCGAGTTGAACGGCCGCGAGCGCGCGCTCGACGGCTACCCGCGCGTCGACAACCGCTGGGTGACGGCCGAGCGCGGCGACCCGGTCTGGGAGATCAAGGGCAAGCGCAGCCGCGTCGTGCTCGACTGGACCGCGGGCACGCGGACGGTGACGCGGCGCTGAACGGCGTCCGAGACTGGCCCCACCTCGCCGCGGCGGCCCCACCCGGGCCGCGAAACGGCTCAGCCCGCGAAAGCGTCCGGCCGATGGCGCGCCCGGGAGGGCGTACCGTGACCGACCCCAGTGTCAAAGGCCTCCTCGTCGGGGGTGTCGTCGCCAATCTGCGTCGCCTCACCGAGCGCGGCGCCGTGTCCGAGGACGCGCTCGAGGCGCGGCTCGGGCCCCGTGCGCTCGAGCTGCTGCAGGCGAAGGTCGACCCCGCCGTCTGGTACCCGATCGAGGCGTACCGCGAGCTCGTCGACCTGCTCTGGGAGCTCGAAGGCCGCCGCGAGCCCGACTACATGCGCGAGAAGGGCCGCGCCTGGGCGCGCAGGATGTACGAGGCCCAGCGCTACCAGCAGCTCGAGTACGCCGACTCGCGAACCCGCTCCATCCAATCGGGCGAAGAAGCGGTGCGCCAGGGCCGCCTCATCGCGAGCCTGATCCAGACGTTCTGGAACTTCGTCGAGCCGAAGGTCGAGCTCGCCCCGGACCGCCCGGACACGCTCCGCTTCACGCTCGAAGGCCCGCTCGCGAGCCTCTTCCCCGAGGCCAACCGCTACACCACCGAGGGCTTCCTGAACCACATGGTGGAGCGCGGCGGCGGCACCCACCGCGCAACGAGCGAGCGCCCGACCCCGGAGCGCATCGTCTTCCACCTGCCGCTACGGCTGGGTAGGCGGTAGAGCCAGGAAGGTCGAGACAGAGGGGTCGGGAGCCCCGCCTTCCGCCGGTGGGCCGGGAGCTCCATGGCTCGGCGGATCGGGGCCCCGCGCAGCGCGCCAACCGACGGTACGCGGCGGCTCACGCCGCCTGCGCGTGACTTCCGCTCCCGGCCCACCGGCTCCGGCGGGAGCGAGCCGCTCTGGCAGCGCGGTGTGAACGCGGCGCGTCGGTTCGAGAACGGACGGCGCGGCTTCGCCGCGTTCCGGAACCAACGCGATGATTCCGCGCGGTCGTTTCGGCCTCTCAACGCGGCGGAGCCGCGGGTGTCGTCCTCGTGTCGACGTACATCGGGACTCGCACCGCCAAGCTGCGCGTACCCGCCGGGAGCGGGGGGCCCGGGGCGGAAGTCACGCGCAGGCGGGCGAACCCGACCAGGCACCGTCGACTCGGTGCAGCGGGCCCCACCCCCGATCCGCCGAGCCATGGAGCCCCGGGCCCCCCGCTCCCGGCGGGTGCTCCGAAGCTCTTCATCCGAATGCTCTAGCGGAACGTTCGTGCGAACAGAGCCTCGATCGCGGCCTCGCCGCTCGGGGTCAGGAAGCGCGTGCCCGTTCCGCAAAAGTGCGGGTGCCGGATCGCCGGGTCGCGCACGCTGTCGAAGCCTTCACCCATCCAGCGGAACCAGCCCTCGCGCTCCTGGTCGAACACGAAGAGCGGCTTGTTGCACAGCTTCGCGAACTCGGCGCCCCAGCCGGTTCCGCCCTTCACGGTGTCGTCGGGCAGGATCTTGCCGACGACGTAGATCTCCTGCCCGTTGTTCACTTGATGCCAGATCGTCTGCAGCACCTTCTTGAAGAGCGGCGTGTCGGGGAACGTGCGGTGCATGAGCTTGCTCACGTAGGAGAGGCTCACGTCGCCGTGCTGCAGCTCCTCGTGGTTCAGCACGCGGATGCCGCGGCGGCGGGCGTCGTTGTGGCCGTCGAAGGTGAAGTTCACCTCGTCGATGCCGCGGCGCTCCGCCGCGGCGCCGAAGGCGGCCTCGGCGCCGCTGGCCGCGCCGCTGTAGAGGATGCAGTCCTCGGGCTTCACGACGCCCTCCCGGCCGTGGCACGCCGCCGAGCGGCGGGCGCTGCGGCGAGGCTACCCGGACGCCGGCGTCGCGCCAACCGCGGGCAGAGGCGCATCGTCGGCGGGCGGCGGCGCCCCGACGGGCGGCGCGCCGGCGCAGCCCTTCGCGCGCAGCTCGCCCCGCACGGCGTCGAGCTCGCGCTGGCGCAGCTCGACGGCGCGCACCGCGTACTCGTCCGGCGCTTCGCTCTCGCTCGACGCGAGAAAGGAGATCGAGTCCATCAGCGCGGCGGCGCGATCGGCGAGCGAGGCGCACGCGGCGCGTCCCCAGCGCTTCTCCATCGGGTCGCCCGGCTCCGACGAGACGTGAGCGGCGTTCTCGTAGAGCTCGAGCAGGTCTATTCGCGTGCCGCGGTCGGGGCCCGCGTGCACGGCGTGCGTCGGCTCGCCGGCGCCGTCGAGGGTCGCGCCGACGTCGATGCCCTTCGCCCGCAATACCTCGTACGCCCACTCGCGGTCGACGTTCCCGGAGTCGACGAGCTCGCGCACGCGCGCCAGGAAGCCGAGCATGCGGGCGTCGCGGTTCGGGGTCGAGTGCAGCTCCCAGAGCGGCGTGCCCTCGCTGCAGCGCTTCGGCGTCTTCGCGCACGCGC
>DATAGA010000177.1:0-5446 GCA_036257215.1 Myxococcota bacterium | reverse complement strand
GACGTTGAGCCACTCGACGACGACCGTGCCGTTGAACCGCGCGCGCGCGGTGGGCCGGCGCACCACGACGCGCGTCGCGTAGGCCGCCGACTCGCCGGGCGACGCCGCCCACCGGCCGTCGGAAGAGAGGGGAGCGTCGCTAGTGTAGGCGGTCGCCGTGCCCGCGAGGAAGAACTCCTCCTCCGCGTAGCGGAACGGCGCGAGCGGGAAGGCGGTGGAGTCGAGCGACACGGACCCGGGTCCCGCGATGGGTCCCTCCACCGACGGCGCACCGCCGGTGGCAGCCCGCGCGGGAAGGAGAGAGAGCGCGCAGCCGAGCGCCGCGGCCGAAGCTCGCAGCACGCGGCGCGGCCTGGTGGCTTCCATCGCAGCCCTCGGCGCCCGAGGTGGGCTACACGATGCGCGTCTCGTGCCCCGCCCAGTAGCGCTCGCGCAGCTTGCGCTTCTGCATCTTCCCCGTCTCGGTGCGCGGCAGCTCCGTGACGAAGTCGATCGTGCGCGGGCACTTGTAGTGCGCGATGCCCGCGCGGCAGAAGGCGACGAGCTCGTCTTCGAGCGCCGGGCCCGGCGTCGCCCCGGGCGCGGGCACGACCACGGCCTTCACCTCCTCGCCCATCTCCGGGTGCGGCACGCCGATCACCGCGACGTCGTGCACCTTCGGGTGGGTCACCAGGTGGTTCTCGGTCTCCTGCGGGTAGATGTTGACGCCGCCCGAGATGATCATGTTCGACTGGCGGTCGGTGAGGTAGAGGTAGCCCTCCTCGTCGAGGTAGCCGATGTCGCCGATCGTGTAGAGGTCGCCGCGGTAGGTGCCTTCCGTCTTCTTGTCGTCCTTGTAGTAGCGGAAACGCGCGGCGGGGTCGGGCGGCGCCTCGAAGTAGATCGCCCCTTCCTTGCGCGGCCCCGTGACCTCCTTCCCTTCCTCGTCGAGGAGGTGGATCTTGCCGCCGGCCCAGTGGCGCCCGACGGAGCCCTTGTGGGCGAGCCACTCCTGCGCGCGGATCAGCGTGCCGCCGCCTTCGGTGCCGGCGTAGTACTCGACGATCGCGTCGCCCCACCAGTCGATCATCGCCTCCTTCACCGGCACGGGGCACGGCGCAGCGGCGTGCACCGCGCACTTGAGGCTCGAGACGTCGTAGCGCTTGCGCACCTCTTCGGGGAGGCGCAGGAGGCGGATGAAGTGCGTCGGCACCCACTGCGAGTTCTGCACGCGGTAGCGCTCGATGAGGCGCAGCGCGTCCTCCGGGTCGAAGCGCCGCATGATCACGGTCGTCGCGCCGATTCGGTGGTTGGCCGCGGAGAACGCGAGCGGCGCCGCGTGGTAGAGCGGCGCCGGCGAGATGTAGGTCTCGCCCTCCTTCATCCCGAAGAGGCTCACGAGGCCGATCGCCTGCGCCACGAACGGGAGGTGGCCCGCGGGCACCTGCGGCAGCGGCCGGCGCACGCCCTTCGGCCGGCCCGTCGTGCCGGAGGAGTAGAGCATCACCGAGCCCTCGAGCTCGTTCTCGAGCGCCGCGTCGGCGGGGACGTCGGCGAGGGCGTCCTCCAGCGAGACGAGCCCCGGGATCGCGCCGCCCACGGAGGCCGACACGGCGAGCTTCGGCAGGGCCTTCGCCACGGAGAGTGCGGTCTCGGCGAAGCGCGGGTGGGCGAGGAACGCCTTCGCGTCGCAGTTCTCGACGATGTACTCCACCTCGTCGCGCTGGAGGTGCCAGTTGACCGGCGTGAAGAAGAGGCCCGTGCGGTGGCAGGCCCAGAAGAGGTCGAAGAACCAGTCTTCGTTCCCACCGAGGACGGCGACGCAGTCGCCGGGCTCGAGCCCGAAGCGCCGCAGCAGGACGCCGAGCCGCCGCGAGCGCTCTTCGAGCTCTCCGTACGTCTCGACGTGCTCGCCGTCTCCGTAGATCAGGGCGGGTCGGTCGGGGGCCTTCGCGGCGAAGACGGCGGGGTGGGTCACGGGCTCCTCCTCGAGGCGAACCCCCGAGACTGGCCGATCCCGCGAAGTGGAGTCAAGCGGCTACACTGCGCCCGTGAGCGAGCGCACCCCCGCCCCCGGCGCGGAGCTCCTCGGGGCGTTTGCGCTCGCGGGGCGGCCGCTCCACTGCGAGCCGCTGAAGCGCGGGCACATCCACGACACGTTCGTCGCGACGTGGGAGACGCCCGGCGGCGCGCGACGCGCCGTCGTGCAGTGCATCAACACCCACGTGTTCCGCGACCCCGCGGCGGTGATGGACAACACCCTGCGCGTCACGGAGCACCAGCGACGCGCTCTTGCGCGCGCCGCCGCGCCCGAAGCCGAGCGGCGCGCGCTGCGCGTCGTCCCCACACGCGACGGGCGCGCCTTCCAGCTCGACGACGCGGGCCGCCCGTGGCGCTGTTTTCCCTTCGTCGAGGGCACCGTCTCCCACGAGCGGCCCGCGGGCCCCGGCCAGGCGCTCGAGGCCGCGCGCGCCTTCGGCGGCTTCGTCTCGTGCCTGGCCGACCTGCCGGCGCCTCCGCTCCACGTGACGATCCCGGGCTTCCACGACCTCGCCGGCCGCGGCGCCGCGTTCGAGGCGGCGCTCGCGCGCGACGCTGTCGGGCGCGCCGCCGGCGTCGCGCGCGAGGTCGACGCGACCCGCGCCTGGCTCAGCGCGGCGTCGTGTCCGGACGAGGCGTCGCTGCCGCAGCGCCCGGTCCACAACGACTGCAAGCTCAACAACCTCTTGTTCGACGCCACGCGCGACGAAGCGCTCTGCGTGGTCGACCTCGACACCGTGATGGAGGGCTCCGTCGTCCACGACTTCGGCGAGCTCGTGCGCACGGCGACCTGCCTCGGCGCGGAGGACGAGCGCGACCTGGCCTCGATGCGCGTCGAGCTGGACGTCCACCAGGCGCTGGCGCGCGGCTTCTTGGCGGGCGCAGACGGACGGCTGACCCTCGCGGAGCTCGACGCGCTGTCGACGGCGGGTGCGCGCATGGCGCTCGAGAACTCGGTGCGCTTCCTCACCGACTACCTCGAGGGCGACGTCTACTTCCGCGTGAAGGGGCCGAGCCACAACCTCGACCGCCAGCGCGCGCAGCTGCGCCTGGCGGACCTGCTGTTCGCCGAACGCGCGACGCTCGACCGCCACGTGCGGGCCGCTGCGCGATGAGGCGGAGCGCCGCGGCCGCGCTCTTCGGCGCGCTGGCGCTCGCGGCGAGCGCCGTGCCGTGCGCCGCCTTCGCCGAGGCGCCGGCTGCCGGCACCGAGGAGCGCACGGTCTGCGAGTGGGTCGTCGAGCCGCGCTACGTCGGCAGCGGGGCGCCGAAGCTCGAGCCGCAGCGCGTGTGCCGCACGGAAGCGGTGCACCGTCCGGCGCCGCCGGCCGTGCCGGAGGGCGTACGGCCGGCCGGGCAGCCCGGCACGGGCATCGTCGTCGAGTCGGAGCCCGCGCCTCCGTCGAAGGACGAGTAGCGCGGGCGCGCTACCAGCCGAGGCGCAGAGGCGGGAACGCGGCCGGCTGGTGGAAGTCGGGCGTCGCGCCCGGCACCGGGTGGTGCGCGAGAAAGCGACCCGCGGCGATCGCGAACGCGTTGCCCGACGCGAGTCGCGGCGGGAGCAGCGCGAGCGGGAGCGAGGTGCGCGCCCACCAACCGCCGGCCAGGCGACCGCTGTCGACGACGAGCGCGAGCGTCTCGTGCGAATCGGCGCGCGCGCGCGGCGCGTCGAACGAGAGCGCGAGCCAGTGGCCTCGAGCGCCCAGCTCGACCTCGAGGTAGCGGCCGCCCGCTCCGGCCAGGAAGCACTCGACGACGTCGTACTCCCAGAGCCGTTCGACGCGCGTTCCGGGCGGCGCGCTCGGGACGCGGGGCACGACCGGCTGCAAGAGCCAGGCGCGCACGGCCAGCCGGTCGCGCTGCACCGCCAGCTCCACCGCACCGCGGATCGGCAGGTCGCACGGGCGCCCGTTCCACTGCCGCGCGATCGGGAGCTCGAGCCGAGCCGGCGCGCGCGGAATGGTGCGCATGGCGGGGGCTGAGAATAGCCTCCCGCTTCGCGGCCACGCGCTGCGCCGGCGCGCTCGGGATGGTGCGCATGGCGGCCGCCGAGGATAGCCTCCCCGATCCCGGCCACGCGCCGCGCCCCGGAGCCCCTCCTGACCGACGCCGCCCCGCTCGCCTCGAAAGACGCGGCGTCCCCGCACGGCGCGGCCGTGCTGCCCGGCGTCGCGCTCGAGCGTCTCCCGACGCGCACGATCGTCGACTACAGCCTGCCGAGCTTCGGCATGGGCTTCATGTTCATCCTCGTGAACATCTACCTGCTCAAGTTCACGACGGACGTGCTCCTCGTCGCGCCCGCGACGATGGGGCTCCTCTTCGGTCTCTCGCGCCTGTGGGACGCGGTCGCGGACCCGATCGTCGGGTTCCTCACCGACCGCACGCGCTCGCGCCACGGGCGGCGGCGACCGTGGATCCTCGCGAGCGCGCTCCCGCTCGGCGTCACGTTCGCGATGCTGTGGGCGCCCCCCGCGGCGCTGACGGGCCAGCCGCTGCTCGTCTGGCTCGCGGGCGCGCTGTTCCTTTTCTACACCGCGATTGCGATGCTGGACGTCGCGCACTCGGCGCTCGGCGCCGAGCTGACCGACGCGTACCACGATCGCACGCGCGTCTTCGGCGTGCGCCGCATGGTGTTCGGGCTCGGCGGCCTGGGAGCGGTCGCCGCGCTCGCGGCGTTCGACGCGCTTCCCGACCGGCGCGCGACCGGCGTCGTCGTCGGCGCAGTCGGGGGCGTGCTCGCGTTCGCGGTGACCATCTGGATGGTGCTGCGCATCCGCGAGCGCCCCGAGTTCCGCGACCGCGGCTCCGATCACGTGCTGCGCGCCTTCGCCGACGTCTGGCGCAACCCGCACGCGCGCGTGCTGCTCGTCGTGTTCCTGATCCAGCAGCTCGGCGTGACGTCGCTGACCACGATCATGCCGTTCCTGTCGGAGTACGTGCTCGGAACGCCGTCGTGGACCTTCGCCTACATCCTGGTGCTCTTCGCGGCGTCGATCGTGGGCGTCCCGGTCTGGATCAGGATCACGCCGCGCGTCAGCAAGAAGGGCGCTCTCATCGCGGCGATGGCCGTGATCGGCGCCGCGATCTCGTCGCTCTGGTTCGCCCGGGCGGGCGACGTCTGGCTCGTGCTCGTCGTCTCCTCGCTGGGCGGCTTCGCCGCCGCGGGCACCGACGTCCTGTTCCCGTCCATCCAGGCCGATGCGATCGACTGGGACGAGCTGCAGACCGGCGAGCGCAAGGAGGGCGCCTACTTCGCGGCGTGGGCCTTCGCGTCGAAGGGAGCGGGCGCGCTCGCGTCGACGCTCGTCGGCTTCGCGCTCGGCGGCGTCGGCTTCGTGCCGAACGCCGTGCAGACCCCGGAAGCGCAGGAGGGACTGCGGCTCCTCGCCGCGCTCGGTCCCGCGGTGCTCTACGCGATCGGCATCGC
>DATAGA010000170.1:0-2272 GCA_036257215.1 Myxococcota bacterium | reverse complement strand
CCATCCAGGCGCTCGCGAACGCGCTGCCTGCGCACTGGACGGGCGCGGTGCGCGGAGTGCGCGCCGTCCCGATCGACGCCTTCACGCCGGCCGTGGCGTGGCTGTTCGTGCGCGACTTTCCGCGCGCGCTCGAGTGGCCGCGAACCGCCGCCTTCGTGCGGGCCATGATCGGCCTCTCGACGGTCGCTGCCTTCGCGCTGATCGCCGCGAACGTCGCGATCGCTCTGGGCAGCGAGTCACGTCTTCTCTCCGCGTTGGACCGGACCCACCCCAACGCGCGCTACTGGACCGTCGTGTTCGGCTTGCTCGCGCCGGTCATCCCCTTCGCGCTCTGGCGCGCGCGCCACGCGCCTCGGGACGAGCGCCGGCGCGTCGGCCTGTTCGCCACCGGTCTCGCGGTCGCAAGCGTCCTCCCGGTCTCGATCGCGCTGATTCCGCCTCTCTGGCAACCGGCGTGGGACTTCATCGACAGCCCGTTCGCCCGCGCGTTCATCATCCCCCTCAACCTCCTCATGATCCTCTCCATCGCCGCGACGACGACCTACGCGGTGGTGGTCGACCGCGTGCTCGACGTGCGGACCGTGCTCCGCATGGCGGCGCAGTACTGGCTCGCGACGGCGGTGGTGGCCCTGCTCGCGGGCATCCCGTTCCTGCTCGTTGGGCGCGCGCTCTACCGCGGGCGGAGCGAGACGCTGGCGCAGCTCCTGGAGGGGCGGCGCGGGCTCGTGATCGCGGCGCTGCTCGCGGCCGGCGCTGTCGTCTTGCGCGTGCGGCGGCAGGTGATGGCCGCCGTCGATCGGACCTTCTTCCGCGAGGCGTACGACGCCGAGCTTCTCCTCGCCTCGCTGAGCGCGGAGAGCAAGACGGCGGAGTCGGTCGACGGTCTCGCGCGCGCGGTGATGGGGCAGGTGGAGCGCGTGCTCCACCCGGAGTCGATCGGCGTACTGGTTGCCTCGGCCGAGAACGGCGACCTCCTTCCGGTCGCGTCCGGACTGCGCGCGCTTCCGGGCGACTCGCCCCTCGCCAAGCGGCTCGCGCTGGGCAGCGGGGCGTTCGAAGTCGATCTCGCGCGCCCCAGCGAGGCGCTGCGCGACCTGCCCGCCGAGAGCCGCGTGTGGCTGGGCGACTCGGGAGCCGCGCTGCTCGTCCCGCTCATCGGCTCCGGGCGTGAGCTCCACGGGGTGCTCGCGCTCGGCCCGAAGCGCAGCGAGCTGCCCTACTCGCCGCAAGATCGGACTCTCCTCGCTCTGGTCGCGGACGCTGCGGCCATCGGGCTCGAAAACCGCCGCCTACGCGACAGCGGCTCTACCAGATCGGCCGCCGCCGACGAGAGCCCTGCCAGCGAGTGCCTCGCCTGCGGAGTTGTCGTCTCCGGTGGCGCCGAGCGCTGCGCGTCGTGCGGCGCCGCGCTCCGAACGGCCGCGCTGCCCGCGGAGCTCTTCGGCAAGTTCCGCCTGGAGCGACGGATTGGCGAGGGCGCGATGGGCGTCGTGTACGGCGCGCTCGACCTCGCGCTCGCCCGGCGGGTCGCACTGAAGACCCTCCCGCGCACGAGCCCGGCGGACGCCGCGCGGCTGCGTCGGGAGTCGCGTGCCATGGCCGCCGTGACGCACCCGAACCTCGCGCTCATCCTCGGCGCCGAAACGTGGCAGGGCACGCCGGTCCTCGTACTCGAGTACTTGCCGGGCGGCACGCTCGAGGGGCGCCTCGCCGACGGGCCGCTGCCTCCGGCCCAGGCGCTCGACGTGGCCGCGCGCATGGCCCGCGTGCTCGAGCGCGTGCACAAGGCGGGGCTGCTGCACCGCGACGTGAAGCCGAGCAACGTCGGCTTCGCCGAAGACGGCGAGCCGAAGCTCCTCGACTTCGGGCTCGTCCAGATCTTGAGCGACGTCGTGACCGGCGCGTCGACCGAGCTCCTCGGCGGGCCGCTCGAGGAGACCGGCCTTGCGGGGACGCCGCTCTACATGTCACCCGAGGCGCTCGAAGGCCGCCGCCCCGATCCGGGCTTCGACCTCTGGAGCCTCGCCGTCGTGGCGTTCGAGGCGGCAGCCGGGCGCCATCCCTTCGAGCGCGGGTCGCCGTCGGCCACGTTCGCCGCCATCCGCGGCGGGTTCCGCGACGAGCTGCGCGAGCTGCTCCCCGAACGCGTGCGCGCGGTCGCGGGCGACCTCTTCGACGCCGCTCTCGCATCCGAGCGCGGGCGACGGCCGGTCACGGCCGCCGAGCTCGGAGAGGGGTTGCGCAAAGCGGCCGACGCGCTCGCCGTCGCCTG
>DATAGA010000050.1:0-3321 GCA_036257215.1 Myxococcota bacterium | reverse complement strand
CGAGTGGATCTTCCCGGACGGCCACTCGGTGCTGATCCTGGCCGAGGGCCGCCTGCTGAACCTCGGCTGCGCCACGGGGCACCCGAGCTTCGTGATGTCGGCGTCGTTCTCGAACCAGGTGCTCGCGCAGCTCGAGCTCGCGAAGAACTCGGGCGCCTACGAGAAGAAGGTGTACGTGCTGCCCAAGAAGCTCGACGAGGAGGTGGCGCGGCTGCACCTCGCGCACCTCGGCGTGCGGCTCACGAAGCTCTCGCCGGAGCAGGCGTCGTACATCGGAGTCGACCCGGACGGGCCGTTCAAGCCCGACCACTACCGCTACTAGCTCGATGGAGCTGCGCGGGGCGCGGATCCTCGTCACCGGGCCGACGAGCCAGGTGGCGAAGGCCGCGCTGCGCGCGCTCGCGCCGCACAACCGCGTGTACGGGCTCGGCCGGCTGCGCAAGCCGGAGGAGCGCGCCGCGCTCGAGGCGCAGGGCGTCGAGCCGATCGCCGCGGACCTCTGCGAGGACCTGCCGCCGCTCCCGCCCGTCGACTGCGTGCTCCACTTCGCGGTCGTGAAGAGCGGCGACTTCGAGCGCGACCTGCGCGCGAACGCCGAGGGATCGGGTCGCCTGGTCGCGCGCTGCCGCGGTGCGCGCGCGTTCCTGCACGTGTCGTCCGCCGCGGTGTACGAGTACGCAGGGCACGCGCCCCGCGCCGAGGATGCTCCGCTCGGCGACAACCACCGCGTGCTCATGCCGACGTACAGCCTCTCGAAGATCGCCGCCGAGGCGACCGTGCGCTTCGCGGCGCGAGAGTTCGGCGTGCCGACGACGATCGCGCGCCTCTCGGTTCCGTACGGCGACGCGGGCGGCTGGCCCTGGTACCACCTGCTGATGATGAAGGCGGGTGTGCCGATCCCCGTCCACCGCGAGGGCCCGAACGTCTACAACCCGCTGCACGAGGACGACTACGTCGCGCACCTTCCCCGCCTCCTGGCGCTCGCGAGCGTGCCGGCGCTGACGCTCAACTGGGGCGGCAGCGAGGCCGCGAGCATCGAGGAGTGGACCGCGTACCTCGGCGAGCTCACGGGTCTCGCCGCGAAGCTCGAGCCCACCGAGAAGGCGCTCGGGAGCCTCGAGCTCGACCTCGCGCGCATGCACGCGGCGCTCGGCCGCACGACCGTCGCCTGGCGCGACGGCCTGCGCCGCATGGTCCAGTCGCGCGCTCCTGACCTGCTGGGTCGCACGTAGGAGACGCTCCACTCTTCATTCACGCCGGCGTGGTGAAAGTGGAGCGTCCCCTAAGTCGTACCCGCGGCGGCGCGGCCGGCGCGGCGGCCGAAGAAGGTGCCGTCGCCGAGCGAGAGCCCGCTCGCGTAGCCCGGCGCCGCCAGGCACGCGCTCGCGCGGCCGGCGGCGTAGAGGCCAGGGATCGGGCGGCCCGCGGGCGTCCGCACCGCGCCCTCGCCGTCCACGTGCAGGCCGCCCAGGGTGAAGGCGGCGTAGAGCGAGCCGTCGACGGTGCAGTCGAGCGCGCCGAAGGGCGGCTGCTCGAGCGGCACCACCCACTCGGCCTTTTTGTGGAAGAGCGGGTCCTCGCCGCGGGCCGCGTGACGGTTGTAGAGGTCGATCGTCCCCGCGAGCGCGCCCTCGGGCATCGCGAGCTCGCGCTCGAGCTCGCCGATCGTCTCGCCCACGGCCGCTACCCGCCGCGGCACGTCGGGTCGCACGAACGTCGCGTCGTCGAGGATCCAGAAGCAGCGGCCGTCGTGGTGCACGAGCGCGCACTCCCCGAGCCGCCCGAAGTAGGCGTCCTCGTTGACGAAGCGCTGGCCGAGTCCGTTCACGAGGACGCCCTTCAAGATGGCCTTCGGCGGCGTCACCGGCAGCGAGACGGATCCCATCCCGAGGTTCATCGGCGCGCCGCCGGCCGCGAGCCCGAGGCGGATCCCGCCGCCGTCGTCGCCCTCCGCGCCGACGCGGTAGCGGCAGCGCGCGAGGTGCGGCGCGTGGAGCGCGAGCATGCGCGCGTCGTTGATGAAGCCGCCGGTCGCGAGCACGACGCCGCCGCGCGCGCGGATCGCGCGCTCGCGCCCGCCGCTGCGCGCGATCGCGCCGAGCACGGCGCCGCCGTCGTCGACGACGAGCGCGAGGACGCGCGTGTCGACCTGCACCGTCGCGCCCGACCCGCCGACCGCCGCGAGCAGCTTCTGCATCAGCAGCGGCCCGGCCTGGCCGGGAACCTGCGGCACGTGGCCGCGCGGCGCGGGCCGCGCGACTCGGTCGTAGGGCCAGGCGTTCTCGGTGCCCGAGTAGACGAGGCCGTCGTCCGTCGGCGGCTCGCCGCTGTAGTGCGGATAGAAGACCGCCTTGAACGGAACGCCCTGGTCGAGCAGCCAGTGGTAGTGGTCGACGCTGCCCTCGCAGTAGAGCCGGATGCGCGGCTCGTCGGGACGCGGGCCGCAGCTCGCCATCAGATACTTGAACATCTCCTCGGGCGAGTCCTCGAAGCCGCACTCCTTCTGGAGCGGCGTGCCGCCGCCGAGGTAGAGCACGCCGCCGGAGAGGGCCGAGGTGCCTCCGCCGGCGCTCGCGCGCTCGAGCGCGAGCACCTCGGCGCCCGCAGCGCGCGCTTCGAGCACGGCGGCGGCGCCCGCCGCCCCGAGGCCGACGACGAGGACGCCGCACTGGTCGTCCCAGCGCTCGACCGCGCGCGCCGGGACGACGCCGCGTTCGGCCGCCTCGCTCACGCCTGCGCCCGGAACTCGACGCCCGCGCGGCCACGCTCCAGCCGACCCGCGCACGGCGGCGCGTAGTGCGTGCCGATCACGAGCGTGCGGCCTTCGTGCTCGGCGAGCAGGCGCCGACGCGTGGAGGCCGCGAGCGCGGAGTCGGTATCCGCGACCATGCGCCAGTCGGGCTCGGCCCACTGCACCGGGTGGTGCGTCGCGTCACCGGTCACGAGCGCGCGCTGCCCGCGCGACTCGATGCGGACGCACACGTGGCCCGGCGTGTGGCCCGGCGAGGGCTCGAGTCGGATCTCGGGGGAGATCGCGAACGACGTGTCGACGAGGTCGGCCTGGCCGGCCTCCATCACGGGGCGCACCGCCTCGTCGAGCGTCACCGTGTAGACGCTCGCCGGCTCGCGGCTCCAGTGCTCCCACTCCGCGCGCGCGAAGAGGTAGCGGGCGTTGGGAAAGCTGGGCACGAATCGGTCGCCCTGCTTGCGCGTGTTCCAGCCGACGTGGTCGAAGTGGAGGTGGGTGCACAGGACGACGTCGATCGACGCCGGCGGGAAGCCCGCGGCGGCGAGGTCGTCGAGGAACGGCCGGCCCCCGGC
>DATAGA010000038.1:0-9624 GCA_036257215.1 Myxococcota bacterium | reverse complement strand
CGGGTCAGGAAGAGGTCTTGGAGGGGTCGGAGAGGAATCCTCTCGAGCTCCGGCAGCTCGCGCTCGTCGAACCGGAGCGCGGCGACCTGGCGTTCCGGATCACCCAGCGGCGCGCCGGGCGACGCTGCGCGGCCGCGCGCCCGAGCAGGTCTTCGCCGCGATGGTCGAGCTCCTGCTGCAGGGCCTCGCGGCGCGCTAGCGGGCGCTGCGGCGAGGGCTGGCGCTGGAGAGCTCGGCTTCAATGACCGCTCGAGCGCTCCCAGCGGAGTCGGTTGGCGACCGCCGGGGGGAGCTCGCCCTTCCGGAAGAGCGTCGCCCCGTCCGGCGAGACTACGAGCTCGAAGTCGGTCCGCTGCCACGCGACCGCTCCACCCGGACCCTGCGTCGGAACGGCTCCAGACCACTCCAGCAGGACGGCTCGAGAGAATCCAGAGTCGAGAGCGATGCCGCGTGAGTCCTCCGATTGCTCCGAGGTGCCGGTGGACGCCTCGTCGAACCCATCCACCGGAGGCTTCACCCAGCGCGGGAAGCGAGGCAGCTCGAAGAGCGCGTGCCGCGCCGGGTCGAGGCAGTCGAGCATCGCAATGTAGAGGGCGTCGTGCTGGCAGCGCCTGGCGGAGACGCAGTCCCCTTCGCCCGCTACCAGGAAGCTTCGGGCCTGCAGCTCGGGAGGGACCCCGCATGAAGGTCCCGACCCCAAGCCGAACGTCGCGAGAACTCGGGTCAGGAAGAGGTCTTGGAGGGGTCGGAGAGGAATCCTCTCGAGCTCCGGCAGCTCGCGCTCGTCGAACCGGAGCGCGGCGACCTGGCGTTCCGGATCACCCAGCGGCGCGCCGTAGGTGATGGCCAGCGGGGCGCTTCGTTCGACGATTCCCCACTTGTCCGCAAACGGTTCGAGTCGCCACGCGTCGGCGTAGGGGAGCCGGTAGGCTCGGTGTTCCCCGCGTTCCGCGCAGGTCGTGTAGGCGAGGATCGCATCGCCCGAGCCGCCGCCCCGCAGGTCCGGCTCTCGTTTCGACGGGATCAGATGCAGCCAGACCGGCACGACGAGATCCGAGCTACAGCGGCGATGAACGAGGTAGGAGGACGCCGTGGCCAGGATCCAAACGCTCTCGGGGTCGACCCGAGCCCTTTCGAGTTCGAGCGGCGTTCGTACGTCGGCGACGGGGGGCCCGGTGCACGCGAGCACCGATGCGACGAGCAGGGCGCGCGAAACGGCCGCGGGGGCGCGCGGAGCGCGCGCCTTCGAACCCTTCGTAGTCACCGCCGTGCGGGGGGGACGGGCGAGCCCGAAGGCGGCGCGCGGTCTCGGCGCTGCGCTCGCAGCCCCGGAACCTCGCTCGGGTCGAGCAGGCCGTGACGCCGCCAACCCACGCGGAGGAGCCACGTCCGAGCGCGCGCGATCGGAGCCGGCGACCTGGCCGATGCGACGACGCCCTCGCGCCAGCCGTGGAACCACCGCCCCGACGAAGCCGCATCGACGCTGCCATTGCGCGGAGCGCGCGCGCCGAGGTGCTTGCGCGCGTTGTTGAGCACGTAGGTCAGGGCGTTCCGCACCTCGCGCGGCGTGCGCAGGATCCGGAGATGGAAGCGGTCGAGCAGGACGCGCCCCTTGCGACCGAGGACGCGATTCACGGCACGCGCGACGCGCGCGCCGATCGATTGCATCCCGCGGCCGAGCGCGTGGCGGCCGCCCGCCTCTACCAGCAGGTGGAGGTGATCGGGCTGGATCGAGTAGTGCGCGACCCGGAAGTCGCCCTGCTCGCACGCCGCGCCGAGCGTCCGTTCGAGCTCGCGCACGATGCGGACGTCTCGCAGCGTGCGCAGGCCGGGCACCACCTTCAGCGTGACCAGCCCGGGATGACGCTCGGCGAAGTCCGGTCGCGGACGATGTCGAACCCGCGGCTTGACCCCCGTCGGCCGGCCGCCGCGGTGGTGTGCGCGGCTGGGGCGGAACAGCTCGAGCTGAGGTGCAGCGCGGTTGAGCGTCATCATACCGTATATTGTGTCAGTAAGGGCATAGAATGTCAAGAGGAAGAGAGCGGGTTGCTGAGCGATTCGACGAGGACGGGGTGCGCACCGCTGCGCCAGAAGCTGGATGTCGCGATCTCCACCGTCGCGGGCTCGGGGTGGCGGGCCGGCCCCTCCGAGCGTTCCTCTATCCAAGACCTCTGTTCTTCTGTTCTGTCTTGCTCTTCCGTCGCTCCGGCCACCGCGGCGGGCGCGGCGTCAGCGCCGCCGCACGCCCGGCAGCCAGTTCAGCCACACCAGCGCGCCGAACGTCGCGAGCGCCGCGGCGAGCGCGTAGTGCAGGCGCCCGCTGACCGCCGCGCGCGCGATCTCGCGCGCTTGCGCGAGCTCCGCGGGCGTGAGCTCGGCCGGTCCGGGCGGGAGCGCGCGCGCGCCGGCGAGGAGGTCGGGCAGCGCGAGCAGGAGCGAGAACACGATCCAGAGTGCCGCGACGTAGACGATCGAGAGCGTGAAGGTCGGCGAGAAGCCGCGCTGCCGCGGCCGCAGCGGCGGGAGAACGGGCCCGGGCGGGGCACCGTGCCCCGGGTCCGGCGGTCGCGCGGGGGGAGGGGCCGCCACGTGCGCGAGGGTACCATCCACGGGTGCGCCTCGTGCTCGTCGACGCCGCGAACTGCATCTACCGCGCGTTCTTCGCGCTCCCGCCGCTGCGCACCGCCGACGGCTTCCCGACGAACGCGCTGCACGGCTTCGCCCAGATGCTGCGGAAGGTGGTGCGCGAGGAGCGCCCGACGGCGATGGCCGTCGTGTTCGACGCGCCCGGGCCGGGCTTCCGCCAGGCGATCTACTCCGACTACAAGGGCACCCGCGACGCGCAGCCCGAGGACCTGACCGCGCAGTTCCCCGTGGCGCGCGAGCTCGTGCTCGCCTCCGGCATCCCGCTGATCGAGGTACCGGGCTTCGAGGCGGACGACGTGATCGCGACCCTCGTCGCGCACGCGCCGCCCGACGCCCAGATCGAGATCGTCTCGACCGACCGCGACCTCATGCAGCTGGTCTCCGAGCGCGTGCGGCTGCTCGACACCATGCGCGACCGCCGCTACGGACCCGCGGAGGTCGAGGAGCGCTTCGGCGTGCCGCCCGCGCGCGTCCTCGACGTGCGCGCGCTCGTCGGCGACACGACCGACAACATCCCGGGCGTGAAGGGGATCGGCGAGAAGGGCGCGGCGCAGCTGATCCGCGAGTTCGGGAGCCTCGAGGCGCTGCTCGAGCGCGCGGCCGAGGTGTCGGGGAAGCGCCCGCGCGAGGCGCTGCTCTCCCAGGCGCGCGAGGCGCGGCTCTCGAAGGAGCTCGCCACGCTGCGGACGGACGCGCCGGGCTGCGACGATCCGACGCAGCTCCAGCTGCGTCCGCCCGACGCCGCGCGGCTGCGCGAGCTCTACACGCGGCTCGAGCTGCGCCGGGTGCTCGAGGCCTTCGACGCAGAGACGAGCGCGGCGGCGGCCGGCGCTCGGGGCGGGAAGGCGGCCCGACCGGCGCCGCCGTCGGCGCAGGGCGCGTTCGGCTTCGACGCGCCGGCCGGCGGCGCGGCCGCCGCGGCCGTGGACGAGGCCGCGGGGGAAGAGGAGCTCGTCGCGGCCGAGCGCGCGCACGCCGCCGCGAGCGCGGTCCCGGCGGCCGCGCTCGTGGACGTCGCGATCCGCGTCGAGCGCGCCGACGACAAGGCGGCGCTCGACCGGCTCGCCCGCGCGCTCGCCGCGCAGCCGCGCGTCGCCGCCGCGTTCGTCGGCCTCGCCGGGACGGGCGGGCTCCCCGCCGAGCCCGCCGGCGTCGCGCTCGCCACCGCGCCCGACCGGGCGACGTACGTCCCGCTCGGCGGCGCGCTTCGCGCCGGCGAGCTCTCGGAGGCGCTCGCGCCGGTCTTCGCCGGCGCCGAGCGCAGGCTCGTCTCGCGCGACGGCAAGCGCATCCAGAGCTTCTTCGCCGAGCAGGGGCACGCGCCCGCGCTCCCGGCGTTCGACGTCGAGCTCGCCGGCTTCCTGCTCGACCCGGCCGCGCAGTGCACGACGCCGGCGCTCGCCGCGGCCCACCTCGGCCGCCGCGTCGCCGCGTTCGAGGACGTCGCCGGCCGCGGGGCCAAGGCGCTGGCGCCGGCGGCCCTACCGCTCGACGTCGCGGCGGCCTGGGCGGCGGCGGAGGCGAGCGCTCTCTTCGCGCTCGAGGCGCCGCTGGCCGAGCGGCTCGAGCGCGACGGGCTGCGCGCGCTCTACGAGCAGGTCGAGCTGCCTCTCACCGCGGTGCTCTCCTCGATGGAGCGCGAGGGCGTGCGCGTCGACGAGGGCGTGCTCGCCCGGCTCGGCCGCGAGTTCGGCGACGAGCTCGCGCGGCTCGAGGTGCGCATCTACGAGCTCGCCGGCGAGCGCTTCCAGATCGGCTCGCCGAAGCAGCTCCAGGCGGTGCTCTTCGAGAAGCTGCGGCTCCCGGTCCAGCGCAAGACGAAGACCGGGTACTCGACCGACGAAGCCGTGCTCGAGCTGCTCGGTCGCGAGCACGAGCTGCCGGCCTACGTGCTCGCGCACCGCCGTCTCTCGAAGCTCCGCAGCACCTACGTCGACGCGCTGCCGCCGCTCGTGAGCCCGCGCACGGGCCGCATCCACCCGTGCTTCCATCAGACGGGCGCGGCGACGGGGCGGCTGTCGTCGTCGCAGCCCAACGTGCAGAACATCCCGATCCGCAGCGAAGACGGCGTGCGGATCCGCGAGGCCTTCGTGCCGGCCGAGGGCGGTCAGCTCGTCTCGGCGGATTACTCGCAGGTCGAGCTTCGCATCCTCGCGCACTTCTCCGGCGACGAGAGCCTGCGCGAGGCGTTCCGCACGGGCGCCGACGTCCACCGCAGGACCGCCGCCGAGGTGGCGGGCATCGCGCCCGAGGCCGTGAGCGGCGACCAGCGCGCGCGCGCCAAGGCAGTGAACTTCGGGATCATCTACGGCCTCTCGGCGTTCGGACTCGCGGCGCAGCTCGGCATCCCGGGCGCCGAGGCGCAGGCCACGATCGACGCCTACTTCGCGCGCTACCGCGGCGTGAAGCGCTTCGTGCAGGAGACGATGGAAGAGGCGCGCGAGCGCGGGTACGTGACGACGCTGCTCGGGCGTCGCCGCTACCTGCCCGAGCTCCAGTCCCGCAACCGCGCGCTGCGCCAGGCCTCGGAGCGGATGGCGGTCAACACCGTGATCCAGGGGACCGCGGCCGACCTCATGAAGAAGGCGATGGTCGACGTGCACCGAGCGCTGCGGGCCGAAGGCCTGCAGGCCCGCATGATCCTGCAGGTCCACGACGAGCTGGTCTTCGACGCGCCCCGCGCCGAGCTCGAGCGGCTCGGACCGCTGGTCCGGGTCCACATGGCGGGCGTCCACGCGCTCGAAGTGCCGCTCGAGGTCGAGCTCGGGACGGGGTCCAATTGGCGCGAGGCGCACTGAGAGTCGCGCGGGGGTAGCCCCGCGGGGAAGCGGAGCGAATATCCGGGGCGCGGCCCGCGTCCATGTACCCGGATCTACGGGGCTTCGCGGGGGAGATGATCCATCGCCGGTCGGCCACAGAGCGAGCTCGGCGCCACCCCGCCGAGCCCGAACGACGAGCGCGAATGCGTCCGGCGCGCGCGCGCCGGCGACCACGAGGCATTTCGCGTGCTAGTCGAACGCAACCAGGGACGGCTCTACCGACTCGCGCTGCGCGTGCTGCGCGACGAGGAGGCCGCGCGCGACGCCGTGCAGGAGGGCCTGCTCAAGGCCTACGCGTCGCTCGACCGCTTCGAGGAGCGTTCCGCGTTCTCGACGTGGGTCTACCGGCTGGTGCTCAACCAGTGCATCGACCAGCGCCGGCGCGAGCGCGCGGACCGGCGCGTCGAGTGGCCGCAGGGCGACCCGGTCGAGGACGCCGCGCTCGAGCCCGCCATCGACGCGGACCTGCCGCCGCCGAGCGGCCCGCTCGAGGAGGTCTCCCGCAAGGAGACGCGCGAGCAGGTCGCTCGCGCGGTCGACGCGCTACCCGAGGCTACGCGCGCGACGCTGCTCCTGCGCGAGGTCGACGGACTGAGCTACGCGGAGATCGCCGAAGCGCAGCGCATCCCGCGCGGCACGGTGATGAGCCGGCTCCACTACGCGCGCCGGCGCGTGCAGCAGGCGCTGCGCGCGGCGGGCGCGCTCTCTCCCGACGAGGAGGCTGCGCGATGAACGCCGACGACCTCGACCGCGAGCTCCACGCGTTCCGCGACGGAGAGCTGTCCTGGCTGGGCCGGGCGCGCGTCGCCCTGAGCCTGCGGCGCGATGCCGACGCGCGCCGGCGGCTGGCCGCGCTCGAGCGCACGGCGGCGCTGCTGCGCGAGATCGACGCGGACGGCCCGACGCCCGACCTCTGGGACGCGATCCGGCTGCGGCTGCCCGCCATCGACGTCGCGCGCTCCGAGGCCGCGGCGCCGCGCGGGACGCTCGCCCCGGCCTTCGGCTGGGGCGCGGGCGCGCTCGCCGCCGCGGCGGTCGCCGCCGCGCTCGTGCTGCAGCTCGGCCCGCCCGCGCTCGAGCCCGCCGCGATCCCGGCCCCGAACGGCGCTGTGCGCTGGCTGGACGGGCGGGGACTGCCCATGATGGTGCTGCGCGACGACGCGGAGGCCACCATCATCTGGGTGCCCGAGCGGCCCGCCGGCGAGTCCACCTCGGGCGAAGGGGAGGCGATCGGTGGCCTGGTCTGAGTGGCGGCGCTGGCGCCGCGCCCTTCTCGTCGTCGTGCTGGTCGTGGCTGGCGCTGCGGCCCGCGCCGAGGGCGACGAGGACACCGACGTCGTCCCGCTCGACATCACGATCTTGCGGGTGTCCGACGAGCCCGGTGAGATGGACCCGCGCGTCGAGCGCGTAGACCGCCTGCTGCGCGGGCAGATCGCCTACCAGAGCCTCTCGATCGTCGACGTCCACCGGCGCGAGGTCCCGCTCAACGAGGTGTGGACGCTCGCGCTCCCGACCGGCCGGAGCCTGCAGCTGCGACCGCTCGGGCTGGACAAGAGCGGCCTCCTGCTCTCGCTCGACGTCGAGGACGGGCTGCAGGGCGACTTCCGCGTGCGGCCGGGCCAGCCGCTGATCGTGGGGGGACCCCGGCTCGGTGAGGACAAGCTCGTGCTCGTGGTCGAGAGCCGCTGACGGCTCCCGCGGCCTTCTCGCGGCTCCCGGAAGAAAATCCGGCCCCCCGCGGGTAATTCGGTGCCACGACGGCTCCGCGGTGCCCACGTAAGGGTCAGACAAGCCAAATATCCCCTTCCCAGGGAGGCCCGGCGTTGCGTCCGCGCAGCGTCGGGCCTTTCGGCTTCTGGGCCGGGGACGCGGCCCGGTTCCGCCGGGCAGCCCGGCTCCCCCGGGGCCGGTGACGAGAGCGCGGCGGCGTCCCGGCCGCGCACCGCGCCGGTATGCTCCTCCAGCCCGCGCGCCTCCGAGGACCGCCATGAAGTTCGGGATCTTCTACGAGCACCAGCTGCCGCGGCCGTGGCACGAAGGCGACGAGCAGCGGCTCTTTCAGGAGGCGCTCGAACAGGTCGAGCTCGCCGACCGGCTCGGCATCGACTACGCGTGGGAGGTCGAGCACCACTTTCTCGAGGAGTACTCGCACTCCTCCGCGCCCGAGGTCTTCCTCGCCGCGTGCTCGCAGCGCACGAAGCGCATCCGCCTGGGGCACGGCATCGTGCTCATGCCGCCCGGCTACAGCCATCCGGCGCGCATCGCCTCGCGCATCGCGACGCTCGACCTCGTCTCCAACGGGCGCGTCGAGTTCGGGACCGGCGAGTCGTCCTCGCGCATGGAGCTAGAGGGCTACGGCATCGATCCCCAGGAGAAGCGCGCCATGTGGCGCGAGGCCACCGCGCAGGTGTGCAACATGCTCGCGATGGACCCCTATCCGGGCTACGAGGGCCGCTACTTCTCGATGCCGTGCCGCAACGTCGTGCCCAAGCCCGTGCAGCGGCCGCACCCTCCGCTCTGGCTCGCGTGCTCGAACCGCGACACGATCCACCTCGCCGCGCAGCTCGGAGTCGGCGCGCTCACCTTCGCGTTCGTCGACCCCGCCGAGGCGCGGCACTGGGTCCACGACTACTACGAGACGTTCGAGCGCGAGTGCGTGCCGATCGGCCACACGGTGAACCCGAACATCGCGATGGTGACGGGCTTCTCGGTGCACGAGGACGAGCAGGTGGCCGTGGCGCGCGGCCTCGAGGGCTTCCGGTTCTTCGGCTTCGCGCTCGGGCACCACTACATCTTCGGAAACCACAAGCCGGGTCGGACCGACATCTGGAAGAGCTTCGGGCAGATGGGCTCGCTCATGCCCGACATGGGCCGCCGCGGCATCGGGACGCCGGATCAGCTGCGCGAGCACCTGCGGCAGTTCGAGGACGCCGGCGTGGACCAGGTGGTCTTCATCCAACAGGCCGGCCGCAACCGCCACGAGCACATCTGCGAGTCGCTCGAGCTGTTCGCAGCGCGGGTGATGCCGGAGTTCCACGCCCGCGAGGACGCGCGGGCGAAGCGCAAGGCCGAACGCCTGGCCCCGGCGGCGGAGCGCGCGCTCGCCCGGAAGGAGCGGCTCGTCGCTCCGACCGACGCCGAGATCCCGTCGTTCCAGGCGTACGGCCGCACGATCACGGAGGCCCCGAAGGCCTGACGCCCGGCGCGCCGCGCCGCCCCCCCGCGCTGCGCTCTGGCCCGCCGCTCGTTACGATCCGTCTCCCGGCCCTGGTGCCGACGCCGAGCGGAAACTTTCCTCGGCGTGCGGCATCCAAGCCGAACCCCCCACGGTCCCGTCCGAGGCCCCCCATGCACCACGCGTACGCGCCCCGTCGCCACTCCGACGAGCTCGGCTTCGTTCCCCTCTGGCGCGAGCGCAGCTTCCTGCGCACGCTCCTCGTCTTCGGCGGCGCCGCCCTGCTGCCCGTCGCCCTCGCGCCGGCGCCGCCGGCATGGCCGGCCGCCGGTCTCGTGCTGCTGTCCCTGCTCGCGGCCGTCGACCTCGGCGCGCTCGCGCCGGCCGACGGCGCGCGCGCGGACGCGCTGCGCGGCCTGCGCTTCGCGGCCTTCGCCGCCGTGGCCCCGCTCTTCCTGGGCCTCCTCGCAGCCGCGGCCGGCGTCGGCTTCGGCCGTTGGGTGGCGCTTCCGCTGCTCGGCGTCGGCGCTCTGCTCGCGCTCGCCTCGATCGCCCCGCTCGAGGCGGCGGCGGATCCCGACGACTCGGCGCCCCGCGGCGGCCGCGCGCTCTTGGCGGCGGGCGCCGCCCTGAGCCTCGCCACGGCGTCGCTCTGGCGCGCTGCCGCCCACGGCGCGGAGGTCCGCCTCGGCGAGCTGCCGCTGCCCGCGCTGGCCGCGTCGCTGCTCGTGGCGCTCGCCGCCGGGTGCGCCGTCGCGGCGGCCGGGTTCGTCGGCGGCGCCGCGCTGCGGCGGCTGCGGTACCGCTCGTTCGCCGCGCCCCGCGCGGCAGCCGCGGCGCTGCTCCTCGCCGCGAGCGGCGGCATCGCGGCCGCCGGGATCGCCTGGGTCTAGGCGCGCTGCCCGGCGCAGCGGCGCGGACGGGACGCGGGCCGGCGCGAGCGCCGCGCCTGCGGCGTCGCGCCCGATCCGGTTACACCGTCTC
>DATAGA010000012.1:0-2044 GCA_036257215.1 Myxococcota bacterium | reverse complement strand
CCGTCCAGCGGTCTAGGAGTGTGCCGCGCGTCGCGCTCGTGCGCCGGGGGTCGCCACGGCGAGGCTGCGCAGCCTCGAGAGGGCGGCGGCGATCTCGTAGCGGCGTGGCCGGGCGAAGTCGCCCGGGTGGCGCGGGGCTCGCTCCGAGAGCGGATCGAGGACGTCGAGCCCGCGCTCGTCGAGGAGGGCGTCGAGGGCGTCGAGGATCTGCGGAAGGGTGCGAGTGCCGTCGACGAAGCGTCGCCGCACCAGCTCGAGCGCGAAGCCGATCGCCCGCGTCTGGCTCGTCTCGAGCAGCTGGTCGAGCGCGCCGAGCTCGATCCGTTCGACCCCGAACTCGAGCAGCTCGCGGCCGCGGGCGGCGATCTTGACCTCGCGCCGGCCGCGCGTCGCGTCGAGGCTGCCGGGGAGAGGCACGCGCGGCGCGGGCAGCGCGAAGGGCGCGGCGCGCTCCGGCACGCGGGCGCTCGGGTGCGCGTGCGCGACCTCGCGCGCCCGCGCCGTCGCGTCGAACGGCTCGAACGCGCGCAGCTCGATCACGGTGTCGGCGACGTCGAGGTAGTCGCCGCAGCCGCCCGTCACGAGCACGCTCGAGACGCCGCAGCGCTCGTAGAGCTCGCGCACGCGGTCGACGAAGGGCGTGAGCGGCTCGTGCTCCTTGGGCACGAGCGCCTGCATGCGCGCGTCGCGCAGCATGAAGTTCGTCGCCGCGCTGTCCTCGTCGACGAGCAGCAGGCGGGAGCCCGCCTCGAGCGCCTCGATCAGGTTCGCAGCCTGGCTCGTGCTCCCGCTCGCGTTCTCGCTGCAGAAGGCCTCGGGGCGACCGCCGCCGGGGAGCGGTCCGAGGAACGCGGACACGTCCACCTGCTCGACGCGGCGGCCGTCCTCGGCGCGCAGCTTCACGGCGTCGGCGCGCGTGACGACCGCCTCGCGGCCGTCGCCCGGGACGTGCGGGTGGACGCCGCGCTCGAGTGCGCGCAGCAGCGTCGACTTTCCGTGGTAGCCGCCGCCGACGACGAGCGTGACGCCTTCCGGGATCCCGAGCCCCGCGAGCGAGCGCGGCGCGCCGCCGCGCGCGGGCAGGTCGAGCTCGACGCGCAGGGAGTCCGGCGCCCGCAGCGGCACGGCACCTTCGCCGAGGGGGAGGTCGCTCGCCCCGCTCGCGCGCGGGAGGATGGAGCCGTCGGCGAGGAATCCCACGAGGCCGCGCGCAGCGAGCTGCGCACGCAGGTGCTCCTGGTCCTCGACGCAGCCGACGAACGCCGCGACCTCGGCGGCAGGGAGCGCCGAGTACCGCAGCGCGGCGCGCGCGAGCTGGCGCAGGCCGCCCGCGAGGAGCAGCGCGGCCTCGCGGCCGAGCACGCGGCGCTCGGCGGCCGGCAGCGAGACCGCGAGCCGCGCCTCGACGAAGTCGGGCCGGACCGCCACGGCCGTGCGCTCGAGCACCGCCTGGCCGCCGGCGTCGACGCGCACGACGCCGGAGCGTCCCTCGCCGTGGCCGCGCGGGTGGGCCGAGAGCTCGCGCCGCACGGCGCGCGCGAGGTAGTCCTCGAGCGCGATCCGGCGCGTGCGGCCCTCGAAGAGCGGCGAAGGGAAGCCGGCCTCGTCGGCTGCGAGCCGCAGCCGGACGCGCGAGGGCGGCGCGAAGGGATCGGGCTGCACGTGGTCGACGTGGAGCTCGACCGCCCCGAGTCGAAAGCTCCCGCGCAGCTCCTCGTAGGCGCGGAAGCCGCGCCCGTCGATCCGGGCGAGCAGCGACCGCAGCTCGCTCTCGCCGCGCATCCGGCGAGCGTAGCAACGCCCGTCAATCGAAGAGCGAGGCCTGCGCGCTCGGTCGGCGGAACGCCGCCGTCGAGAGCTTCGGGAACTGGTCCGACAGCCCCGCCCGCCGGCGCGCAGCGTCGAAGAGCTGCGAGATCTGGTCGGCGAAGACGCCTGCTCCGCGTTGCCGGTGGCCGTACTGCGCGCGGTAGAGCTCGCCGCCGTGGAGCGCCCGCAGTCGGTTCATCACCTTCTCGCGTCGCTCCGGGAAGTGCCGCTCGAG
>DATAGA010000643.1:0-2288 GCA_036257215.1 Myxococcota bacterium | reverse complement strand
TGGCTGATCCCGCCGCGCGTCGCGCTCGAGCTCATGACGACGGCCGAGCCGCTCAGCGCGGCCCGCGCGTACGAGGTGGGCCTCGTGAACCGGGTCGTGCCGCGCGAGCGCCTGGCCGAGGAGGCGCGCGCGCTCGCAGCGACGATCGCCCGCAACGCGCCGCTCTCGGTGCGCGCCGCGAAGCGCATGGTGTACGCGGTGGCCGGACGCGCGCTCGACGCCGCGCTCGAGGAGGGCGATCGCATCTGGGAGCCGGTCTACCTGTCGGACGATGCGCAGGAGGGGCCGCGCGCCTTCCGCGAGAAGCGCGCGCCCGCGTGGAAGGGCCGATGAGCGCGGCTCGCGGCCCGCAGAAGCCCCGGGGCGAGCGCCCGCTCCGGATCGGCAACTGCTCCGGCTTCTACGGCGACCGCCTCGCCGCGGCGCGCGAAATGCTCGAGGCCGGACCGCTCGACGTTCTCACCGGCGACTACCTGGCCGAGCTCACGATGCTGATCCTCTGGAAGGGCCGCCAGCGCGACCCCTCGGCCGGCTACGCGGCGACCTTCCTGCGCCAGATGGAGGACGTGCTCGGCCTCGCGCTGGCCAAGGGCGTGCGCATCGTGGTGAACGCCGGCGGGCTCAACCCGGCCGGCCTCGCGGCGAAGCTGCGCGAGCTCTCGGGCAACCTCGGGCTCGACGCGCGCATCGCCCACGTCGAAGGCGACGACCTCCTGCCGCGACTCGGCGAGCTGCAGCGCAAGGGCCACGCGCTCGTGCACCTCGACACGGGGCGCCCGCTCGCGGCGGAGGGCGTGCAGCCCGTCTCGGCCAACGCCTACCTCGGCGGCTGGGGGATCGCGGCGTGCCTCGAGGCCGGCGCCGACATCGTCGTGTGTCCGCGGGTGACCGACGCCTCGCTGGTCGTCGGTCCCGCCGTCTGGCACTACGGCTGGGCGCGCGACGACTGGGACCGCATCGCGAGCATGGTCGTGGCCGGGCACGTGCTCGAGTGCGGGCCGCAGGCGACCGGCGGCAACTACGCCTTCTTCCGCGAGGTCCCGGGCCTCGAGCATCCCGGCTTCCCGCTGGCCGAGATCGAGCCCGACGGCTCCTTCGTCGTCACGAAGCACCCGGGCACCGGCGGCCTCGTCTCCGTCGGCACCGTGACCGCACAGCTCCTCTACGAGATCGCTGGGCCGGACTACGCGAACCCCGACGCGATCGCGCGCTTCGACACGATCCGCCTCGAGCAGGTCGGCCCCGATCGCGTGCGCGTCTCGGGAGTGCGCGGCGAGCCGGCGCCGCCCGACCTCAAGGTGTGCATCAACTACGCGGGCGGGTTCCGCAACTCGATGACGCTGCTGCTCACCGGGCTCGACGTCGAGGAGAAGGCGGCGCTCGTCGAGCGCACCCTGCGGCACCGCTTCGCGGGGCCGCGTGCGCCGCGCGAGCTCCACTTCCACCTCGCTCGCACCGACCACCCCGATCCGGAGACGAACGAGCGCGCGACGGCCCGCTTCGCGATCACCGCCAAGGACCCCGACGAGCGCAAGGTGGGCCGCGCGTTCTCCTCGGCGGTCGTCGAGCTCGTCCTCGCGAGCTACCCGGGCTTCTACGCCACGAGCCCGCCGGGCGACGCGAGCGCCTACGGCGTCTACTGGCCGGCGCTCGTGCCGGCGGGCGAGGTCCCCCACGCCGCGGTGCTGCCCGACGGACGCCGGGTCGCCGTGCCGCCCGCGCCGGCGAAGCCCGCGCCCGCGCCCGCGCCCGCGGCGGTCGCGCTGCCCGCGCCGCCCGCCGGCGCGACCCGCGCCGCACCGCTCGGCGCGCTCTTCGGCGCGCGCTCGGGCGACAAGGGCGGCAACGCGAACCTCGGCGTGTGGGCGCGCAGCGACCTCGCGTACGCCTGGCTCGAGCGCTTCCTCACGGCCGAGCGGCTGCAGGCGTTGCTCCCGGAAGCGGCGGCCCACGAGGTGCGCCGCTACGCCTTCCCGAACCTGCGCGCGCTCAACTTCGTCGTCGTGGGTCTCCTCGGCGAGGGGGTCGCGTCGTCGCTCCGTCCGGATCCGCAGGCGAAGAGCCTCGGCGAGTGGCTGCGCGCGCGCGTGGTGGACGTGCCCGAGGCGCTGCTCGCCGAGCTCTGACGCCGCACGGCCGACGCCTCAGCGCCTCCGTCGCTTGTCGTCCGCGAGCCGGTCGGCGCTGCCGAGGACCACCGCAACCTCGGAGAAGAGGCTCGGCGTGTAGTCGGCGCCCGGCAGCAGCGTGAGCACGATCGTCTCGGCGTCTTCGACCAGCGCGTCGCG
>DATAGA010000603.1:0-15301 GCA_036257215.1 Myxococcota bacterium | reverse complement strand
GTCGTTGTACTCGTACACGCCGGTATCAGCGAGCTGGCGCGCGCCGAAGCCGTACAGCGCGAGGCACAGGAGGACCAGCGCCGCGACCGACGCGCGCTCGAGCCCCGCTCGAGCCCGCGCGGAGCGAGCCGGGGCCGGGCTCGCGCCGCCCGCATCCTCGGACGCCACGCGCGGAACGTAGGGATTCGCCGCCCCGCCCGCAGAGCGGCCGGGCCGGTCTCAGCGAGCCGCGGTCTCGCTCTCCGCGCGTAGCACCAGCGCCCACGGATCCGGCCCGAGCCAGCGCGTGGTCCAGGGCTCGACGCGCCGCACCTCCTCGAAGCCCGCCTCGCGCAGCTCGCGCAGCGCGGCGTCGATCGTGATCCCGTGCCCGCCGCGCTCCGCGTCGACGCCCTCTGGCGTGAACGGGCGCAGGAACCAGGTGGGGCCGAAGTCCACCACGACGAGGACGCCGCCGGGCGCGAGCGCCCGCCGCAGGTCGCGCGCGACGTCGAGCGGCTGCGTCAGGTGGTGGTACACGTCGCGCAGCAGGATGGCGCCGCAGCAGGCGGTGGGGAGGCCGCTCGCCGCCGCCTCGGCCTGCACGGCCTCGACGTTCGCGAGCCCCGCCTCCCGCGCGGCGTCCCGGATGGCGTCCAGCTGCTCCGCCTCCAGCTCCGTCGCGTACACGCGTCCGCTCGGGCCGACGCGCTCGGCGAACGCCAGCGCGAACCTGCCGGTGCCCGCGCCGACGTCGGCGACGGTGCTTCCCGGGCGCAGCCCGAGGAGGTCTGCCAGCCGGGCGGCCTCGTCGTCGGCCCGCGCCGGGAACGCGAGCGCGAGGAGGGCCGCGCAGAGGGCCGTCGGAGCGGGGAATCGCATGGGGTCCTCCAGGGGGCTTCCCGAAGAGCGTGACGCGGCTCGGTTGCTGCGGCACGTCCGCTTCGTGAAGTCACGTAAAGTCGGGCCGTTCTTGCGGTCCCCCGGCGGGCTGCGGCAGCCTGCCCGCGCGCGTGGAGGTCGCCGTGGAAGACACTGGAATGATCGGCCCGGTCCTGGCCCTGGTCGCCTGGACCCTCGTCATGTGGATCTGGATGTACGCGACGCGCATCCCTGCGATGCAGCGCGCGAAGGTGGACATGGCGGAGCTATCGCGCACGGGCGCGAAGCTCGAGCTGCCGCCCGAGGTGGCCCGCGTGGCCGACAACTACAACCACCTGCACGAGCAGCCGACGATCTTCTACGCGCTCGCGCTCGCCACGCAGCTCGCGGGTGCCGCGGACGGCGTGAGCGTCGCGCTCGCGTGGACGTACGTCGCGTCGCGCGTGGTTCACTCCTTCGTGCAAGCCACGAGGAACGTGATCCCGGTGCGCTTCGCCCTCTTCACGCTCGGGTCGATCGTGCTCTTCGTCCTCCTCGTGCGGACAGCGCTGAAGCTCACCTGACGAGACGCGTCGCGGCGGTGGGCGACGGCGCATACCTCCCCGACCGCGCCGCGGCGTGGCTCGAGCGGTTCTTCGACCCCGCGCTCGCTCTCGTGCGTTACCCGAGCGGGCGCGGCTCGCCGACGAACCCCTACCAGCAGCCCGGCGTCCAGGTCGTGCGCGAGACGGCGACGCTCGCGGTGGCGCTCCTGCGCCGCGGCGCGTCCGGCGACGCGGCCCGCGCCGAGGCCGCGCTGCGCGCGGTGATCGCCCACCAGATCGACGCGCCGGGCTCGCCCGCGGACGGGACGTTCCGGCGCTCCCCGCGCGAGCGCCTCCCCGGACCCGCGCCGCGCGAGTGGATCGACTACGACCCGAACTGGCGCGAGTTCGTCGGGACGGCCCTCGCGCTCGCGCTGCGCTACGCCGACGCGCTCTCGCCCGAGTGCGTCGCGGCCGTGGAGGCGTCGCTGCGGCGCGCGGCAGCCGGCAGCTTCGCGCGCGGCGTGTCGCCCGAGTACACGAACATCGCGGTCATGGGCGCGTTCCTGCTCGACTTCGCCGGGGACCGGCTGGGGGAGGGCGCCTGGCGCCGGGCCGCCGACGCGCTGGCCGCCGCCGTCGCCGAGGGCTACCGGCGCAGCGGCGCCTTCGCCGAGCACAACTCGCCGACGTACTACGGCGTCGACCTCTACGGGCTCGCCCTCTGGCGCGCGCGCGCGCCCTCCGAGCGGCTGCGCGCGCTCGGCGCCGAGCTCGAAGCGGCGCTCTGGCGCGACCTCGCGCGCTTCTACCACGCCGGCCTCGCGAACCTGTGCGGCCCCTACACCCGCGCGTACGGCATGGACATGACGCGCTACGTCGCCGCGCTCGGCTGCTGGATCGCGCCGCTGGCCGACGCGTCCGCCGCGCCCCTCCCGCCGCTCTCCGACGACGCCGAGCACGGCCACGATTTCGCCGAGCTCGTGTGGGTCGGCGAGCTCGGCGCGCGCCCGCCCGACGACGTCGTCGCCGACCTCCGCGCCTTCCGAGGAACGCGCGGGGTGGAGCAGCGCATCAGCGACTCCCCCCGCCGCGTCGCGACGGCCCGGCTCGAGGAAGGAGCCATGTGGGGCGGCGAGGACAGCGGCGCGCGCTCGATCCACTGGCAACACCATCCGGCGACGCTCCACTGGCGCCGCCCCGACGGGGCGGTCGGCTGGCTGAAGCTGGCGACGCCGGCCCCGGTCGACGCGTCGGCCGACGCCGGCGGGCTCAGCGCCGTCGTCCACGCCGGGATCCCGTGGCTGCGCGAGTCCGCCGTTCCGGTCTGGCTCGAGCTCTCGCACGAGCCGGCCGCGCCGCTCGAGCTGCGCGACGGCGCGGTGTGGGACCTCGCGGGCCTCGCGCTGCGCGTGGGCGTCTCGGCGCGCGTCCTCGCGCGTCGCGAGCCGCGCCGGGCGGGGACGTCCTTCGAGCCGGGGCGCGCGCCGCGGACGCTCGAGCTGCGCCTCGCGGTGGAGTCGACGCCGAGCGCGCGGCGCTGAGCTCGCGAAACCAAGGCGATCTCGCGGTCACGAACCGGCGGATCGTGGCAGCTCCTGCATCTCCCCGAGCACCGCGACCTCTCCCACCGCGGGCACGAAGTGCTCCGCGCGCACGCGCTGGTAGCCGACGTCGGCGAAGAAGGCCTCGTGCCGCCTTCGGTCCGGGAACGAGAGCGTGAAGAGCCGGTTCACGCTCGGCGGCGCGCCGAGCAGCACCTCGGAGACGCGCACGTCGCAGCCGAAGGCGCCGCCGAACGCCGCGAGGACCGGCTGCATCCGCTCGCGGTAGCGCGCATAGCCTTCCTCGTCGCGCACCTCGAGGCCCAGCAGCAGCACGAAGCGGCCGACCTCAGCGCCCATGGGCGTAGCCGCCGTCGACCTCGAGGGTCACCCCGGTGACGAAGCCCGCGGTGGCGAGGAAGAGCACGGCGTCGGAAGTGTCGCGTACCTCGCCGATGCGGCCCAGCGGATGGATGCCGGCGAGTGCGTCGGCGTCGTCGATGAGCGGGGTGCGGACGATCCCGGGCGCCAGCGTGTTGACCCGGATGTGGTGCCGCGCGAGCTCCGCGGCGAGCGACACGGTGAGCGCATGGACGCCGCCCTTGCTCGACATCGCCGCACTCACCGGAAGTCCCGTCATCGCCTGGCCGACGAGCACCGTGCCGACGTTCACGATCGAGCCTCCTCCGCACGCGATCATGAGCGGCACCACCGCCTGGGTCGTGAGGTAGGTGCCTCGCACGTTGGTCGCGTAGAACGCGTCGAGGTCGGCCTCGGTGGTCTCGAGGAAGGGCTTCGGAGCGAAGATCCCCGCGTTGTTCACGAGGACGTCGACGCCCCCGAAGTGCGAGCGCGCCGCCTCCGCCAGCGCGCGACCGGTGGCCGGGTCGCCGATCGCCCCGGCGACGGCCACGACCCGCTTCTCCTCGCCGAGCGCCCGCCGCGCGCGCTCCAGCTTCGCCGGATCGCGCCCGTTGACCACCACGCGCGAGCCCTCCGCCAGGAAGCGCTGCGCCAAGTCGAACCCGATCCCGCTGCTGGCGCCCGTCACGATCACCCGGTCGATTCGCGTCGACATCGTCGTCTCCTCGGCGCGCGCAGCGAGGCTACGCCCGAACGTCATTACTCGAAAATGGTATTTGTCGATGATCTCGATCATCTTGAGTTATGATGACGCCTGCGTGACCTACGACCAGCTGCAGGCGTTCCTCGCGGTGGCGGCGGAGGGCGGTTTCGTGCGCGCCTCGGCGCGCCTCCACAAGTCCCAGCCGGCGGTGAGCAAGCTCGTGCGCAACCTGGAGGAGGAGCTCGGCGTCGAGCTCTTCGACCGCCGCGCGTACCGCGCGACGCTCACCGACGCCGGGCGCCTCTTCGCCGAGCGTGCCGCGGCCGCGGTGGAGGAGGCCGACGCGCTGAGGAGCTTCGGCGCGCGCCTCGCGGGCGTGGCCGAGCCGATCGTGCGCCTCGCCATCGAGGCGGTCGCCCCGCTCGCTCCGATCCTCGACGTGATCGCCGCCGCGCAAGCGCGCCATCCCGGCGTGCGCGTCGAGCTCCGCACCGAGCGGCTCTCCGGCGTGGCGGACGCCCTGCTCGAGGGGTGGGCCGACGTCGTCGTCGGCACGACGCTAGGCCTCGACCGGCGCGCCGTGGAGGTGGCGCCCTACACGCGTGTGCGGATCGTCCCGGTGGTCCGCGCGGATCACGCGCTCGCCGCGTGCGGCCCCTCGACCCGGCCGGCGTTGCTGCGACGCCACCCGCAGATCGTGCTGCGCGACAGCACGCTCGCCGCGGACGCGCCGTCGCTCAACGTGCTGCGGGGCGGTGTGCGCTGGAGCGTCACGGACGTCGCGTCCAAGCGAGACGTCATCGCGGCCGGCATGGGCTGGGGCGGGCTGCCGGAGCACGTCGTGGCCGAGGACGTGGCGCGAGGCGAGCTCGCGGTGATCGCAGTGCCGGAGTTCGAGGCGGAGTCGATGGAGCTCTTCGCGATTCGCAGCCGAAGCGGCGTGCGCGGCCTCGTCGCGCAGGAGCTGTGGGACGCGTTGGCGGCCGGGCCGCCGGCGGCGCCCGCGCCGGTCGGTGCGCGTCGGTCGGCGGACCGTCCGAGCCGGACGACGAGACGATCGCGGCGGTCTACCGGGACTTCGGGCGGCGGCGGGTCCGCTCGCCGGGGGCGTCGAGCTCGGGGTAGTGCCTGAAGATGCCCTGCTGGTTGAACGCCATCCGGCGCGCAGAAGCGAGGTACGCCGCGATCCGGGGCCGGGCGCGGACGCGCTCGCGCAGCGCGAGCAGGCCCGGCGTGTGCGGGGTCGCTCGCTCGAAGGCGCGCGGGAAGGCGTAGGCGAGGCCCTCGAGCGCCTGGAACAGCGAGAGGTCGGCGTGCGACAGCGTCGCGCCGACGAGCCCCTCGCCGCCGGGCTCGCGCAGCACGCGCTCGAAGTAGCGGAGGTAGCGCGGCAGGCGCTCCTTCACGAAGTGCGCAGCGCGCTTCTTCGCGGCGGGCTTCTGGTCCTCGTAGTACAGCGCCGCGCTGATGGGGTGGTGCGTCTCGTGCACCTCGGCGACGAGGTCCGCGATCGTGAGCTGGAGCTCGAGCGCGTGCGTCTCGCCGGCTTCGTCCACGGGCGCGAGCCCGTGCCGACGCCCGAGGAAGTGGCAGATCGCCGCCGTCTGCGCGAGCACGAAGTCGCCGTGGCGCAGCACGGGGGGCGCGAGCACCGGGTGCCCCGGAGCCTTTCCGGCCCAGAACGCGACGACGGCATCCGTGCCGCCTCCTTCCTCGCTCGGCAGCCGCCCGACGTCGACGTAGGGGGCGGCCGCCTCCTCGAGCGCGAGCCGCACGAACTCGCCGCGCCCCGGGATCTCCGGCCAGTAGAAGAGCTCGTAGGGACGGTCGCTCGGAGTCGTCATGGTCCCTCGGTCGGACGGCGGGTCCGCATGCGTCGAGCTAGCGCGCGCCGCTTCCGAGGCCGAGCTCCCAGAGGAACGGTGACCCGTAGGCAGCGAGCGCGAGCGAACCGGCGACGAGGAGCGGGGAGAGGGAAGGGCGACCGTCCACGGCGATCTCCGCCGACGCCCCTCGAAGGAGAGCGTAGCCACGCCAGGACGACGACGCCGCGCGCCGCGTCCGTGCTCGAACGCGCCGCTCGGCTCGCGACGCCGCGGCGCGACGTCACGCCGGCTCGAGCGCGCCCCACGCCGGCGGCGCGGCACCGTCGAGCGCCCACGCGCACGCCATGCGCGCGATCGCGGCCGAGAGCGCAACGCCGTGGCCCGCGTACGCCCCCGTCGCCAACACGCCGGGCGCGACCTCGGCGAGGATCGGCACGGCGCCCTCGCGGAAGGCGATCGGTCCGCCCCACGCGTGCGTGACCGCGACGCCGGCGAGCGCGTCGTGGAGACCGCGCGTGCGCGCCTGGAGCCGGCTCAGGATGGCACGCACCTCGTCGTCTTCGATCGTGACGCGCTCCACGTGCCCGTCGTCGTCGAAGGCGAGGCCGGCTCCGATCACGAGCCGGCCCTCGCGGGTCGCGCGTCCCCAGAGGTACGGGAAGTCGCCGGTGTAGAACGCCGTGGTCCCGAGCGAGATCGTCTCCAGCGCAGCGGGAGCCAGCGGCGCAGTGGCGATCGCGAGCGTGAGCGCCGGACGGAGCTTCGCCCGGGGCACGAGGCGCGGAAGGAACGCGTTGGTCGCGATCACGACGCGGCCGACCGGGACGTCGCGGCCGTCGACGCGGATCCGCGCCGGGGCGACGCGCTCGACGTGCGAGCGCTCGTGCAGCACGGCGCCCGCGCGCAGCGCCGCGCGCGCGAGCCCCGCGACGAGCTTGCCGGGGTCCACGGTGCCGCCGACGTCGTGGCGCTCGACCACCAGCCGGCCCGCGTCGCCGTCGGGCCAGCTCGGCGCCGCCGGGGGCTCGGCGCGGTCGTGACGGACGATCCAGCAGCCGCGCAGGTCGAGGTCGCAATCGATCGCGTGCGACCGAACCAACGCGGAGAGCGCGTCGAGGCACGCCTCCGCGCCCGGAAGCGGCCCGGCGGCCGTGCCCTCGAGCACGAGCCCGCCGGTGCGGCCGCTCGCCCCCGCGCCCAGAGCGCCGGTCTCGAAGAGGTGCACGGCGGCGCCGCGCTCGGCGCAGGCGAGCGCGGTCGCGAGCCCGGTGAACCCGCCCCCGACGACTGCGACGTCGACGCGCTCAGGCAGAGCAGGTAGCGCCAGCTCGACGTCGATGCGCCAGGGCGGCGCGCCCCAGCGCGCTGCGTCCGCACGCATCGCGGCGACGATAGCGAAGCGCCGGGTCCCGACGTTCGCGGCCCGCGCCGCCGGTTCGATCGGCGCGCGTCAGCGCCGCGTGAGACGGTCCAGCGGGAACGGGGGCTGCGCGAGCGGCCGCACCGCGAGCGAGAGCAGCACCAGCTCGTCGTCGTCGCCGGCGATGCGATTCACGCGCACGGTGTGGCACGTCCCGCAGCGGTGCACGAGCGCCCACTCGCCGTCGGTCCGCACCCACACCGCGATCGGCTCCATCCCGCCGCCGCAGCCCGCGCTGCGGTCGCCGGGCCGCTCGTCGACGTGGGCGCTCCAGAGGCACCCCGGGCAGTGATTTCGGTGCAGCGTGCCGGGCGCGCGGGTGTCCACCTCGCGCCCGCAGCGTCGGCAGCGGAACGAGCCCTCGTGTCGGGCGTGCAGCTCGCGTTGGCGCCCGAAGTCGTCGGGCAGCCTTCGTCTCGTCTTTCCCATGGTCTCCACGCGCACGGTCGAGCGCCGCGCAGTCGCGTGGCGGCGGCTCCGACCGCAGTCGGTCCGGATCTCGTTCGCCGGCGTGGAGTGGCAGGGAGAGGAGAGGGCGCCGTCCGAGTCGGACGGCCGCCGCTTCAGCTCGCGGCGCAGGCCCCGCGCAGGCGGTCCATCTGCTTCCGGGCTCCGACCTTCACGGCACTCATCGATGGACCTCGCTGCGCGATCGGCATCCGTGCAGTCGCCGCAGGCGGCGCCGGCTCGGGAAGGGCCGTGCGTTTCGGGGGCCACACGGTAACACGACCATTCGGGCGCCGCTCCGGGGTCCCGGCCGAGACCGACCGCGGCACCCGGCACCTGCCGACGAGGATGCGATTGACCGGGCCACCCCGACGTGGTGGGATGGTCCGTACCCCGGGAAGGCCGCGGGGCGCAGCGCCGCCACCTCCGTTGCGAAGGGGGGCCCGATGCGCGCACACGTCGTGCTCGCCGTTCTGCTCGTCGCGCCGCCAGCGGGCGCACTCACGCTCGAGTCGGTCACAGTCGGCAATCCGAACAACGCGGCGGACACTCCGCCCTCGAATTGCGACGCCGACGACTGCGGGTCGGTGCCCTACGTGTACGCGATCGGCAAATACGAGGTCACGAACGCCGAGTACGCGGAGTTCCTGAACGCGAAGGCGGCGTCGGACCCGTTCGCGCTCTACGACACGAGAATGGGCTCGGACGCGTCCTTCGGCGGCATCACGCGCAGCGGCTCGGATGGGGACTACACCTACGCGGTGAAGGCCGGCTTCGAGGACGAGCCGGTGGTCTTCGTCTCGTACTACGACGCACTGCGCCTGGCGAACTGGCTCCACAACGGGCAGGGGACCGGCGACACCGAGACGGGCGCCTACGCGGTCACGTTCGACGGAATCGTCGACAACACGATCGTTCGCGCCGGCGGAGCGACCGTCTTCGTCCCCAGCGAGAACGAGTGGTACAAGGCGGCGTACTACGACCCGGCTCTCTCCGACTACTACGACTACCCGGCCGGCGCCGACGACGCGATCGGCTGCGTCGCACCCGCCTCGGACACCGGCAACTCGGCCAACTGCGGCAACGCACAGACGGGCCTCACCGACGTCGGCGCATACCCGCTCTCGGTCAGCCCCTACGGCACGCTCGACCAGGGGGGCAACGTGTGGGAGTGGAACGAGGAGATCGTCGGCTCGGGTCGAGGGCTCCGCGGCGGGAGCTGGAACTTCCCGGCCGGCTTCACCGCCGCCTCGGGCCCGGACCAGATCGACCCGATGATGGGCTACAGCCACGTCGGTCTGCGTCTCGCGAGCGTCGTCGTCCCCGAGCCCGCGCAGCTGCTCCTCGCGCTGATCGGCGCGCTCGTGCTGTCGGCGTGCCGCTTGCGCGCGTAGTCCGTGGCGGCACCCACTTCGCGAACCTATCCTGGCGATCGTTCCGGCTGAGCGTCGAACCTCGACCGAGCCGAGCGACCGGTGGGCGAGAGCGGGCGACAATCCCGATGAGCGGCAACCCGCCCCCCGATGCCCGCGCCCACCCGATCCGGATCGGCGATCTGCGCGAGCCGCGCCGCACCGCGCGAGAGCAGGGGCTCTACGAGTACGGACGCAAGCTCGCGGTCGTCCTCGACCCGGCCGAGCTGATGCGGGAGGCGCGGGAGCGCACGGGGCTCACGGGGCTCGCCGACGCCGGCCTGCGCGATCGGCTCGCCGCGCAGTGCAGCGCCGTCGACGCCGACACCGGCCTCTCCGGGGTCGGGCGGCTCATCGTCCGGCGGCGCCTGCTCGGCCTCCTCTGCGCACGGCTGCGCTTCGACGACTACGTCCGCCGCCATCCCGAGGCGCTCGCCGTCGAGCTCGAGCCGCCCGTGATCGTGGTCGGCCTGCCGCGCTCGGGGACCACGCACCTCGTCAACCTGCTCGCAGCCGACGGCCGCTTCCGCTCGCTTCCGTGGTGGGAGTGCGTCGAGCCGACCCCGTTCCCCGGCGACGGGCCGGGCGCGGACGGCGTGGACCCGCGCTTCCTGCGCTGCCTCGCGGGCTACGAGGCCGGCCGCGCGACGGCGCCGCTCACCGCCGCCATGCACGACCGCCATCCCTCGACGATCGAGGAGGACTGCGAGCTCGTCGATTTGGATCTCTGCTCGTACACGCTCGAGTGGCACGCTCGGGTGCCGTCGTGGCGCGACCGCTACCTCGCGCTGGAGCAGGACGCTCACTACGCGTTCCTCCGCAAGGAGCTCCAGGTGCTGAGCCACCTGCGCGGGCCCCGGCGGTGGGTGCTGAAGACGCCGCAGCACCTCGAGCAGCTCGGCCCGCTCCTGCGCACGTTCCCGGACGCGACGATCGCTCTCACGCTGCGGGACCCCGTCGCGGTCCTCCAGTCCGCGATCACGATGCTGGCGTACGGCGACCGCGTCCGGCGCCTCGAGATCGATGCCGACGGGCTCGCCGCCTACTGGATCGATCGGATCGAGCGGCTCCTGCGGGCCGCCGTCCGCGACCTGCACCTCGTTCCACCGGGTCGGCGGATCGACGTCGAGTTCGACCGCTTCATGGCGGACGAGCTCGGCACGGTCGCGCGGATCTTCGACGCGGCAAGCATCGAGATGACGGACACGGCGCGACGCGAGCTCGCCGCGTACGTCGCGACCAACCCGCGCGGCAAGAACGGCCGCGTGATCTACGACCTGCGCGGCGACTTCGGCCTCGACCCGGCGGCCGTCCGCGAGCGCTTCGCGTTCTACTTCGACGTGTTTCCTCAGGTTCGCCCGGAGGTCTCCTGAGCCGATGAAGCAGGTACGTGTCCATGGCCCGGACGACGTGCGCATCGACGAGATCGACCCGCCGGAGCCCGGTCCCCGCGACGCCGTCGTGCGGGTCGCGGCGTGCGGCATCTGCGGCACCGACCTCTCGTACATCCGCCGCGGTGGCCTCGCCGGGCCGAGCGGGACGCCGATGTCGCTCGGACACGAGCTCGCCGGCGTGGTGGAGTGGGTCGGAGCGGACGTCCCCGGGACCGCGGTCGGAGCTCGCGTGGTCGTGAAGCCGGGCAACGACGAGCTCGGGCGGATCGGCAATGGGGCGCGTGAAGGCGGGCTCACGCCGTCGTTGCTCGTGCGCGAGGCGGCGCGCGGCGGGCTCTTGTACCGCGTGCCCGAGGCGCTTTCGCTCGAGGTCGCGGCGCTCGCCGAGCCGCTCGCGGTCGGCATGCAGTCGGTGGAGCGCGCGCAGGCGGCGCGCGGCGACAAGGTCGCGGTGTTCGGCTGCGGCCCGATCGGCCTGTTCGCGATCGCGACGCTGCGCGACCGCGGGATCGAGGACGTCGTCGCGATCGAGCCGACCGCTCGCCGGCGCGACCTGGCGCTGGAGCTCGGCGCGCGCGCCGCGTTGGATCCCGCCGAGGTCGACGTGTGGAGGGAGCTGGCGCGCATCCACGGAACGACGCCGTTCGCCTTCGGCCCGACGCCGGCGACGAACGCGTTCATCGAGGCGTCGGGCGCCGCGAAGGTGATCACCGACGTGATTCAACGCGCCCGCGTCGGCGCGCGCCTCTCGGTCGTCGCGGTGCACTACCAGCCGATTCCGACGAACTACACGTTGGTGATGATGAAGCAGCTCTCGATCCACGGGTCCATGGAGTACCCGCCGCGCTTCGAGGACGCGCTCGACCTGCTCGAGCGGCGGGATCTGTCCCCGGTGATCACGCACCGCGTGCCGCTCGAGCGCTTCGACGACGCGCTCGCGCTGCTCCGCGGCTCCAAGGAGTGCGGCAAGGTGCTCGTGACGATGGGAGCCGATCGATGACCGCCGCGGGATCGGTTCCCGAACCGATCTACCGGCGCCGCCCCGGGGCCGACGCCATGCGGCCCGCGACCGATGCGCCCGCGATCGATCTCGGCGACGGCCTGTGGATGTCGGAGGGCCTCTCGAACTCGTACCTGCTGCAGACCCGCGAGGGCCGGATCGTCGTCAACACCGGCATGGGCTTCGAGGCGCCCTTCCACCGCAAGGCCTTCGACGCCGTGGACCCGTCGCCCGTCCACACGATCGTCCTCACGCAGGCCCACCCCGACCACTTCGGCGGCGTCGATCGGTTCCGCGAAGCCGGGACGCAGGTCGTCACGCACGCCGCGTTCCCGGCCTGTCGGGGCGACTTCGAGCGGCTCCAGGCGTTCAAGGCGCGCAACTCGGCCTTCGCGTTCATGGACGCGATCGCCGCAGCCACGGCGCACGCGCGGAAGGCCGCCGGCGGCGTGCCGGCGCAGGCGCGTCCCGAGCCGACCGTCGTGTTCGAAGACGAGCTCGAGCTCGAGATCGGCGGCCGGACGCTCCGGCTGATCTCCACGCCGGGCGGCGAGACGGTCGACTCGCTCGTGATCTGGCTCCCGGCGACCCGCACCGCGCTGACCGGCAACCTCTTCGGCCCGCTCTTCGGGCACGTGCCCAATCTGGTGACGATCCGCGGCGACCGCTACCGCGACGCGCTGGCTTACGTCGAATCGGTGGAGCGGGTTCGCGCGCTTCGGCCCGCTCGCATCGTCACCGGCCACTTCGACCCGATCGACGGGGAGGACGCGATCGACGCCGAGCTCCAGCGCCTGCGCGACGCGACCCAATGGATCCACGACCGCACGATCGAGGGCATGAACGCGGGGCGCGACGTCCACTCGCTCATGCGCGAGATCCGGTTGCCGGAAGAGCTCGACGTCGGAGAGGGGTACGGAAGGGTCGCATGGAACGTGCGCGCGATCTGGGAGGCGAACGCGGGCTGGTTCCACCACCGCTCCACCACCGAGCTGTACGGCGTTCCACCGAGCAGCGTCGCTCCCGACCTGGTCTCGGCCGCGGGCGCGCCCGCGCTGGTCGCCGCAGCCGCTGCGCGCCTCGCGGCCGGGGAGCCCGTCGCGGCGATCCACCTGACCGACGTCGTGCTCGCCGCGCTGCCGGACGACGTCGAGGCGCGACGCGTCGCCGCCGACGCGCACGCGGCGCTGCTCGCGTCCGCGACCAACTTCTGGGAGAGGGCGTGGCTGCGACGGCGCATCGGCCAGCTCCGCGGCCCGACGCGATGACGAACCGTTGCTCGTTCGACTTCGCAGGCGCGAACGTTCTCGTCACGGGCGGGACGAGCGGGATCGGCCACGCGGTCGCGACCGCCTTCGCGGACGCCGGCGCTTCCGTCACGATCACCGGTACGCGACCCAGCGCGGCGAGCTATGACGGCGACCTCGCTCGGTTCGTCTATCGCCAGCTCGACACGCGCGATGCCGCTTCGGTGGACGCGCTCGCGCGCGCCATCGATCAGCTCGACGTGCTCGTGAACAACGCGGGAGCGCTCCTTCCCGACGGGCGCAACGAGTGGGAGCCCGAGGTGTTCGCCACCGCGCTCGCGCTCAACGTCGAAGGGGCGATGCGCCTCACGGTCGGCTGCCGGGCCGCCCTCGCGGCCAGCGCCCTGCAGGGCGGCGCCTCCGTCGTCAACCTCGTCTCGATGTCGGCCTTCCGCGCCGTGCCGATCGTCCCGGGCTACGGCGCGGCGAAGGCGGCGCTGCTCGCGCTCACGCGCAACCTCGCCGTGCACTGGGTCGCAGACGGCATCCGCGTGAACGCGGTCGCGCCCGGCCTCATCGACACGCGCATGACCGCGCCCATGGCCGCCGTCCCGAAGCTTCTGGAGAAGGAGCTGCGCCACGTGCCGATCGGTCGCATGGGCACGCCGCAGGAGGTCGCGGCGGCCGTCCTCTTCGTCGCGAGCGACGCGGCGTCCTACGTCACCGGGTCGGTGCTCGCCGTGGACGGCGGCTACCTCGCGGTCTGAAGCGGCGAGGTTCGTAGCGCCGTACGGTGTGGAGGGGAGACGCAGGAGGGGTCTCGATGGCGATGCCGAACGAGCTCGAGCGGCTCGGCCTCCCGCCGATCGACCAGGTCGGCTTCGTGGTCGCGGACATGGACCGGTCGATCGCCCACTACGACGCGCTCTTCGGCCCGTTTCGCGTCGTGCAGACGCGCATCGAAGGGACGTCCCATCGCGGCGCGCCCTCGGACGTCGAGCTCGCGATCGCGCTCGGAAGGAGCGGGGATCTCGAGATCGAGCTGATCCAGTGGAAGTCCGGCCGGAGCCCGCATCGCGAGTTCATCGAGGCGGGTCGAGAGGGGATGCACCACGTGCGCTTCCGGGTCGACGATTGCGCGGCGTGGATCGCCAAGCTCGCGGGCGTCGGCTACGAGCTCGTCTGGCACAAGAGGTTCTCGCCGGAGATCGAGTTCGCGTACCTCGAGCGCAAGGACGACCCGCTGATCGTGGAGCTTCTCCAGATGAAGCTATGATCGACCTCGGAGGCGGGAGGGCCGCGGTACGTGGTCGCTCTCGCAGCTTCGCGCGCATCCAGCGTTCGGCGACGGCGCACGCTGATGGGGGCCGAGTGCGAGCACCTCACGGCTTCGGCGCCCAGAGAGCGGCGGTCGTCCTGCCTGCGATCGCGGTGCTCCTCGTCGCGTTGTGCTTCGGCGAGGGGATGCAGGCAACGGATGATCTCGACTACGCCGACGCCGCCATCTCCTTGCTCGGCGGCGCGGTCCCGGCCGCGATCACGCCGCACCATCACGAGGCCCGGCTCTCGGTGATCCTGCCGCTCGCTGCGATCTTCTCCCTGGCCGGAACGAGCGACGCTTCGATCGCGCTGCTGCCGCTCGCCTGCACGGCCCTGACGGCGTCGCTGATCGGCTGGTTGGCCGCCCGCTCGTGGGGCAGTCGCGTAGGACTCTCGGCGGGGCTCCTGTACGCCAGTCTTCCGCTGCCCATCAGTCTGGCCACCGTGTGCGTTCCGGAGCCGGTCCTGACGTTCGCGCTGTGCGCGGCCACGGTGATCTTCACTTCGGGCGATCAACGCGGCAGCGGTGCCTTCTTGGCGGGCGCGCTGGTCGGCGTGGCCTACCTGGCGACCGAGGTCGGTGCGATCATGCTTCCCGTCTTCCTGCTCTACCGGCTGCTCGAGCGCGGTCTTCGGCTGCGAGACGCATGGCTCGTGGCCGGGTTCCTGGTCGTGTTCGGTCTCGAGCTGGCGTTCCACGCCGCCCTCCACGGCGACGCCTTCTACCGCTTCACCCTCTGGGCCAGCTATCCGGAAGATCCACTCGGGCGGCTGGCCAACGAGGATCTCGTCCGTCGGTTGCTCGCAGCCTACCCGTCGGTGATCCTGCCTCCGAGCACGACGTTCGGGCTCTTCGGGCCGCTCCTCGCTCTCGGCGGGGTCTACGCGTGCTTCCGGCTCCGCGAGTGCGGTCTCTTCCTGTCGTGGGCAGCCGCCATCTTGCTCTTCTACGACCTCATGTCGTCGAGTCTCACGAGATACGTCGCGCTCCCGGTCTCCGCGCGGCTGATCGCGCCCGCCTGCGCGCCCCTGGCCATCCTGTCGGCCAAAGCGCTGGTCGACCTGTGGGACTGGCTCGCGCAGACGCGCTCGGCCGTTCTGAGGCGGACCGCTCGCGGACTCGCGGTCGCGGTCGGCGTCGTCGTCGGCGCGGTCTCGCTGCTGTCCATGTACCTGAACGGCCAGCCGTCGCTGACCGCTGCCGCTGCCCACAACGCCAAGGCGCTGAACGAGTGGCTGC
>DATAGA010000594.1:0-2408 GCA_036257215.1 Myxococcota bacterium | reverse complement strand
GGCGCTCTCGAGCGCGACGCCGAGCCGCTCGGCGCCGGGGACGTCTTCGACGCACAGGTAGATCGGGTTGCGGAAGCTCCGGCTCGCCGGGAAGTAGGGGCTCGCCTGCTGAGCGTCGGTCGGCGCGACGCCGTGGAGCGGGCTCACGAGCGCGAAGCCGGCGCCGTGCTCGCTCGCCGACCATGCCGCCAGCGCGCCGAGGTCGCGCAGGTCGCCGAGCCCCCAGCTCCGGCGCGAGCGCGCCGCGTAGAGCTGCACCGCGAAGCCCCACGCGCGCAACCCTTCAGGGAGGTAGCAGCGCCCCGGGCTCACGACGACGCGGCGAAGCGCGCCGCGCCGGTCGCGCAGCGCGTGGTAGCCGAGCGGGAGCGAGGCGGGCAGGCGCCCCGCGACCTCGAGCCGCGTCCCGTCCTCGAGCACGAGCTCGCCGGGCTCGACCTCGAGCTCGCGCCCCGGCCGCGTGACGAGCGCGGCCGGACGCTCGCGTGGCTCGCCGATCGCCTCGCGCAGCTTCGCCACGGTCTCGGGCGCGACGACGCGCTCGGCGCCGCTCGCGTCGCGATAGCGGTGCTGGATCCCCCACGCGTCGATCACGCGAGGAGCATGGCTCACGAATCGACGAGCGCGAGGACCGCCGCCGGGGGCCCCGGTCCGCATCCTCGCACGGATCACGAGCCGGCGGCGTTGCGCTCCGGGGCGGCCGCCTTCGCGACCTTCTCGTCCGCCTCCGCGAAGTCCCCGGGCCGCGGCGCGGGCGCCTCCTGCGACGCGCGCGCGGGTGGGTGGTGGACGAGGCGCACGAGGATGGGGAAGTGGTCGGATCCGAACGCCTCGAGCCGGGCGAGCTCGAGCAGCTCGAAGTCGGCCGAGTGGAACACGTGGTCGACCGGGAACCGCAGCCAGGGACGGCGGGCGTCGAACGAGTTGTAGAGGCCGCGTCCCTTCCGCGGTTCGAGCAGGCGGCTGATCTTCTGGAAGAGCGCCGTGGTGCGCGACCACGCGACGTCGTTGAGGTCGCCGGCGACGACGGCCGGCTCGTGGTGCTCGCGTACCTCGCGCGCGACGACGAGCAGCTCCGCGTCGCGCTCGGTCGAGCTGTCCCCCTCCGTGGGCGAGGGCGGCTCGGGGTGCAGGCAGTGCAGGCGGCAGCGCGCCCCCGAGGCCAGCCGCACGCGCGCGTGGATCGAAGGGATCTCGGGATCGACCAGGAAGCGCACGCTCGCGTCCTCGAGTGGAAGGCGCGACTGCAGCAGCATCCCGTAGCGGTTGGCCTGCGGCTGTCGCACGGAGTGCGGGTAGTCCGCGTCGAGCTCGGAGAGCCGCTTCTCCCACCAGTCGTCGGGCTCGAGCGTCAGCACCACGTCGGGCTGGCGCGCGCGGATCTGGCGCAGCAGCCCCTCGGCCGAGCGGTTCTCCATGAGCACGTTGGCGACGAGGACCGCGAGCTGCGCGTCGCCCGCGCGCGCGCTCCCGTCTCGCACTTCCTTCGGGAGGAGCGGGGTGAACGGCGCGATGCAGCGGACCTGCCACGCGAGCGCGAGAAGGAGCGCTGCGACGAGAGCGGCCTCGGGCGCGCTCCACGGCGCGCGCAGCAGACACGCCGCGAGGACGATCGCGCCGAGCGTGAAGATCTGGACGCGCGGGAAGTCGAGGCTGCGCACCCACCAGGCGTCGAGCCGCAAGAGCGGCACTGCGGTCGCGAGAACGACCGCAGCCGCGAGGATCGCGAGCACGACGTCCATGCCGCGCTCGAAGAGCAACTGTCGTGCCGCGCGCGGGGGTGGAGTTTTGTTCATTTTGCACAGGCGGGCGGACGGCGCTGTGCCGGCGGCGGATGGCCGCGGAGGCACCCGTGCTACCACCCAAGACACGACATCACCGTGGACACTGCACACACCGGGTGCAGCGGGCACGCGCGGCTGGGTATGTTGTCCCAAAGAGGTGCGTGCGGCGATGCAGCGCGAGGGCTGGCTCGGAGACGTGGATTGACCAGCTCCGACGAGCGCATCTTTCCGGGCGAGAGCGAGATGGCGCACCGGCTGCGCGCCGTGGACTGGTCCAAGACGCCACTCGGCCCGGTGTCGGACTGGTCGCCGACGCAGCGGACGATGGTCTCGTTCCTGCTGGCGAGCCGATTCCCGATGCTCCTCTGGTGGGGTCCGGAGTACGTCCAGCTCTACAACGACGCCTACATCCCGGTCCCCGGAGCCAAGCACCCGCGCTCGGCGGGCCAACGCGCGAGCGAATGCTGGCCGGAGATCTGGGAGGTGATCGGACCGCTCATCGACGTGCCCTTCCGCGGCGGTCCGGCGACCTGGATGGACGACCTCGAGCTCGAGGTCCACCGGCACGGCTTCACCGAGGAGACGCACTTCACGGTCGCCTACAGCCCGGTGCCCGACGCCGCA
>DATAGA010000583.1:0-11992 GCA_036257215.1 Myxococcota bacterium | reverse complement strand
GGCGTCTTCAACGTGCGCGCCGACCTCGACCGGCTCGCCGACGGCGTGCGCCGCGCTCTCGACGTGTTCGCCTGATGGACCTGCGCGAGCTCTACCAGAGCACGATCCTCGACCACAACAAGCGGCCGCGGAACTTCCGGGTGCCCGAGCGGGCGAACCGCGAGGCGCGCGGCGACAACCCGCTGTGCGGCGACAAGATCGCGGTGCACCTCCTGCTCGAGGACGGCGTCGTCGTCGACGTCGGCTTCCAGGGCTCGGGCTGCGCCATCTCGAAGGCGTCGGCGTCACTCATGACGGAGAGCGTGAAGGGGCGGCGGCTCGAGGACGTCGAGGAGCTGTTCGCGCGCTTCCACGGGCTCGTCACGGGACCGCCGACCGGCCCGGTGGACGCGAGCGACCTCGGCAAGCTCGCGGTGTTCTCCGGGGTTCGGGAGTACCCGGTGCGCGTCAAGTGCGCGACCCTTCCCTGGCACACCGTGCGCGCCGCCCTGCGCGGCGACACCGGCACGGTGAAGACGGAGTAGGCGGTGGAGCAGCCCCGAGGACCGAGCGAGGCCAGCGCGACCCCCGAGGCGGCCGCGGACGTGGGGACGAGCGCGTCGGGCGCCGACGCGATCCGCGAGCGGGTCGTCGGCGTGCTCCGCACCGTGTACGACCCCGAGATCCCGGTCGACATCTACGAGCTCGGGCTGGTCTACGAAGTCGACGTGCGCGAGGGCGGCAAGGTCTACGTGCGCATGACGCTGACCTCGCCCATGTGCCCCGTGGCGGAGTCGCTCCCGCCCGAGGTCGAGGCCAAGGTACGCGGGGTCGAGGGCGTCACGGACGTCGAGCTCGACCTCGTGTGGGAGCCGCCCTGGAACCCGAGCATGATGTCGGAGGCAGCCCGGCTCGAGCTCGGGATGTAGGCGCGGGCCCGTGACTGCTCGCGGACGCTCCCTTTCCGGATCGGACAGCCGCGTTCCGCGGGCTCCGCCCGCGGCTCCGCGGCTGACGGTGGCCGCCGCGTCGCACGGCGAGGCGGCCGTGTCCGAGGGCTCCAGGCCGGCCGCGATCGAGCGCTGGTCCGACGGCGCCGCGCGCCCAGCGAGCGACCGCGTCGCCTGCGAGGAGCCGCTCGAGCTGCAGCTGGACGGGAGCGCGCTCGCCGTCGTGATGCGCACTCCCGGCCACGACCTCGAGCTCGCGCTCGGGTTCCTCGTCACCGAGCGGGTCGTCGACGGCCCGGCGGACCTCGCCTCCCTGCGACATGAGAGCGTGTCGCCCGGCGGCGACGCGGCGGAGAACGTCGTGCGCGCCACGCTGCGACCCGGTCTCGCCGTCGACCTCGAGCGCCTGCGCCGGAACTTCTACGCGAGCTCGAGCTGCGGCGTGTGCGGCAAGGCCTCCGTCGAGGGCGCGCTCGCGACGGCGCCGCCGCTCCGGGACGAGACGCGCTTCGACCCGGCGCTGCTGCTCGAGCTGCCCGGCCGGCTGCTCGACGCGCAGGGCGCGTTCGCCGAGACCGGCGGCCTGCACGCGGCCGCGCTCTTCGACGCGACGGGCCGGCTCCTCGTCGTCCGCGAGGACGTCGGGCGCCACAACGCGGTGGACAAGGTCGTCGGCTGGGCGGCGGCCGCGGGACGGCTTCCGCTCGCGGGCCACGGCCTGCTCGTCTCGGGGCGGATCTCCTTCGAGATCGTGCAGAAGGCGCTCGCGGCCCGGATCCCCCTGGTCGCCGCCGTCTCGGCGCCTTCTTCGCTCGCCGTCGAGCTCGCGAGCGCGAGCGGCGTCGCGCTGGTCGGCTTCCTGCGCGGCCGCTCCTTCAACGCGTACGGCCAGGTCGAGCGGCTGCGGAGGCTCGGGTGAGCGGCGACGCCGACGAGCCCGAGGCCGGCCGACCGCGCGGCGCCGGTCCTCCCGCCGCGGGGGGCCTCGCGGCGGTGACCGAGTCGCTGCGCCACGCCGCGCGCGCCGGCCTCGGACGCTCGCTGCCCGCGCTCGCGGTCGTGAACCAGCGCGAGGGATTCGACTGCCCCGGCTGCGCGTGGCCGGAGAGCGCCCGCCCCGGCGTGGTCGAGTTCTGCGAGAGCGGCGCGAAGGCGGTCGCCCACGAGGCGACGTCGCGCCGCATCGGGCGCGAGTTCTTCGCGCGCTACCCGGTCGCTGAGCTGCGCGCGCGCGAGGGCCGCTGGCTCGAGGCGCAGGGGCGCCTCGCCGAGCCCGTGCGGCTGCGCCCGGGCACCGACCACTTCGAGCCGGTCGCCTGGGACGAGGCCTTCGCGGCCGCGGGCGCGGCGCTGCGCGCGCTCGGCGCCCCGAGCCGCGCCGTCTTCTACACCTCCGGGCGCGCGAGCAACGAGGCCGCGTTCCTGTGGCAGCTGTTCGCGCGCCGCTTCGGCACCAACAACCTCCCCGACTGCTCCAACTACTGCCACGAGTCGAGCGGCACGGGCCTCGGCGAGATGATCGGCGTCGGTAAGGGCACCGTCAGCCTCGAGGACTTCGAGCTCGCCGACCTGATCCTCGTCGTCGGACAGAACCCAGGGACGAACCACCCGCGCATGCTCGCGACGCTCGAGAGCGCGGCGCGCCGCGGCGCGCGCATCGTGAGCGTGAACCCGCTGCGCGAGGTCGGCCTCGTGCGGTTCAAGCACCCGCAGCGCCCGCTGCGCGCGCTGCGCGGCGGGACGCCCCTCGCCGACCGCTTCGTGCGCGTGCGAGTCGGCGGCGACGTCGCGCTGCTGAAGGGCGTGATGAAGGAGCTGCTCGCGCTCGACGCCGAGCGCGGCGGCGTGCTCGACCGCGACTTCCTCGAGCGCTACACGACCGGGTTCGAGGCGTTCCGCGCCGCGCTGGACGCTCAGCCCTGGAGCGCGCTCGAGGCCCAGAGCGGCATCGCGCGGCGCGAGATGCGCGAGCTCGCGGAGCTCTACGCCGGCGCCGAGCGCACGATCGCCTGCTGGGCGATGGGGCTCACGCAGCACCGCTTCGGCGTCGCGAACGTGCAGGAGCTGATGAACCTCCTGCTGCTGCGCGGGAACGTCGGGCGACCCGGCGCGGGTCCCTGCCCCGTGCGCGGCCACAGCAACGTCCAGGGCGACCGCACGATGGGCATCCACGAGCGGCCCTCGGCGGTGTTCCTCGACCGGCTCGGCGCGGAGTTCGGCTTCGAGCCGCCGCGCGCGCCGGGGTTCGCGAGCGTGGCCGCGATCGAGGCGATGGCGCGCGGCGACGTGCGCGCCTTCCTCGCGCTCGGCGGCAACTTCGCGGCGGCGAGCCCCGACTCCGAGCGCACCGAGCGCGCGCTCGGCGGCGTCTCGCTGGGCGTGCACGTCGCGACGGCGCTGAACCGCACCCACCTGGCCACCGGCGGCGACGTCTTCCTGCTCCCCTGCCTCGGCCGCACGGAGCGCGACGTCCAGGGCCGGCGCGAGCAGTTCGTCACCGTCGAGGACTCGATGAGCTTCGTGCACCGCTCGCGCGGCGCGCTCGAGCCGGCGTCCCCGGCGCTGCGCAGCGAGCCCGCGATCGTCGCCGGGCTCGCCCGCGCGGCGCTCGGCCCGGACGACACCGTGCCCTGGGAAGCGCTCGTCGGAGACTACGACCGCATCCGCGAGCGGATCGCGCGCGTCGTGCCGGGGTTCGACGACTTCAACCGCCGCGTGCGCACGGGCGCCGGCTTCACGCTGCCCTCGGGCGCCCGCACGCGAGCGTTCACGACGCCGTCCGGGCGCGCGGCGTTCGTCGCGCTGCCGCTGCCGCGGATCGAGCTCGCGCCGGGCCAGCTCCTCATGATGACCGTGCGCAGCCACGACCAGTTCAACACGACGGTGTACGGCGACGACGACCGCTACCGCGGCGTCCGCGGCGGCCGGCGCGTCGTGCTGGTCCACCCCGACGACCTCGCCGAGCGCGGGCTCGCCGAAGGCGACCTCGTCGACCTGGTCAGCCACTTCGGCGAGGAGACGCGCGCCGTGCGCGGCTTCCGCGCGCTCGCCTACGACGTCCCGCGCGGCTGCGCGGCCACCTACTTCCCGGAGGCGAACCCGCTCGTGCCGCTCGGCGCCTTCGCCGACGGCAGCCTCACGCCGGCCTACAAGAGCGTGCCGATCACGCTGCGGCGCAGCGGCGCGTGAAGCGCGCCGCCGTCGGCGGGGACGCGGCGCCAGCGCCGGACTGGGGCTCCCACCGACGAGCCCGTGCTAGCGTCGCCGGGTGTCGAACCGGGTGCTCGTGACCGGCGCGAACGGCCGCCTCGGACGGCGGCTGCTGCTGGCCCTCGCCGCGCGCGGCGACGGGCCCCGCGCCCTGGTCCGCTCCCGCGTCGCAGCCGACTCGCTGGCCCGCGCTTCGAGCGCGCACGCGATCGAGGTGTGGACGGCGGACTACGCCGACCCCGCCGCGATCGCGGAGGCCGCCACCGGCTGCACCCACGTCGTGCACCTCGTCGGGATCCTCAAGGAGTCGCCGACGTCGCGCTACGTGGACGCCCACGAGCGCGCGACGCGCGCGGTGACGCTCGCCGCCGAGCACGCCGGCGCGCGGCGCGTCGTCACGGTCTCGATCCTCGGCACCGACGCGGAGTCGCGCAACCCGTGCCTCGCGTCGAAGGGGCGCGCGGAGCGGATCCTGCTCGAGGGCAAGGTGCCGGCCACGGTCCTGCGCGTGCCGATGGTGCTCGGACCCGGCGAGCACGCAGCCGCGGCGCTGCGGCGGCGCGCCCGCGCCCGGGTCGCGTTCCTCGTCGCGGGCGGCTCGAGCCTCGAGCAGCCGCTCGACGCGGACGACCTCTTGCGGGCGGTGTGCCTGGCGGTCGACGACGAGTCCGGCGCCCATCGCGTGCTCGACCTGGGCGGACCCGAATCGCTGCCGCGGCGCGAGCTGCTGCTGCGCGCCGCGGCACTGCTCGGGCGGACGCCGCGCATCGTCTCGATCCCGCGCGGCCTCGCCCGCTTCGCCGCGCGCCTGCTCGGGCTGCTGCCCTCGCGTCCGCTGACGCTGCCCATGCTCGACGTGCTCGAGCGGGACGACCGCGTGGACCCGGCGCCCGCCTGCCGCGCGCTCGGGCTCGAGCTCACGCCGCTCGAGCGGACGCTGCGGGTCGTCCTGGAGGTGCCCTCTGGACGCTGAGCCGGTCGCAGGCGCAACGCCGCGCGCGCGCCGTGCCTGGGTGCACCTGCTGCCGTGGCTCGTGAGCGCGGCGTGCTTCGCGTACCTCTACACGAGGCTCGAGCGCGCGGCGGGGTCCGAGCGCAGCGTGGCGGCGTACCTCTACGACGCTTTCGCCGCGGTGGACTGGGGCCGCTGGGTCGTCCTCATGTTCGTGTACTCGGTGTTCTACCTGCTGGTCGACACCGCGGTGCTCTGGCGCGTCGTGAACTGGTTCAACGCGCGCGTGCGCTTCGCCGAGCTGCTGCCGGTTCGCGCGAGCGCGTACATCCTCTCCATCCTGAACGAGCAGGTGGGCAAGGGCGCGATCGCGCTCTACCTGAACCGGAAGTACGGCGTGCCGGCTTGGGAGAGCGGCTCGAGCATGCTGTTCATCATGGTCTGCGAGCTCTTCTACCTGATCTTCTGGGCCACGGTGGGTGTCCTGCTCTTCGGCGGAACGCTCCCGGCGGAGCTCGCCGTCTTCCGCGCGGTGCCGTGGGTGGCCGCGGCGGCGGGCGTCGTCGGCGCGTTCGGCATCTGGGCGTTCCGCAGCTCTCGCTTCGAAGGAGCCGCGTGGCGGCAGCGCCCGCTGCTGCGCGCGTTCCGCGAGGCGCGCCCCTGGCAGTACGCCGCGGTGATGCTGCTGCGCTCGCCCTCGCTCCTCGCCGCCGTCGCCGTCTACGCCGTGGCGGCGAACCTCTTCGGCGTGCGCATCGGCTTCGGCGAGATGCTCTCGTACCTCCCGCTCGTGATCTTCGGGACGCTCGTGCCCGGCCCGTTCCGCGCGGTCGCCGTCACCATGTGGCCGACGCTCTTCCCGGAGCACGCGGCGGCGATGACGATCTTCGGCTTCGTCCAGCACAACTGCTTCATGCTGTTCAACGCGGCGATCGGGCTGCTCTTCCTGCGCCAGACGAACCGCGAGCTGTTCGAGGCGACCGAGGCGGCGCGGGCGGCGTAGCGGGCGCGGAGCCTCGCGGCACGGACCGAGGAGTCTCTCGCGGAGGCTTCCTCACCGGAGCCGGATAGCCGCGGTCCGCGGGCTTCGCCCGCGGCTCCGCGACTACGAGCCAGCGGCGCCGCGCCAGCGCAGCGACGCCGCGGCGCGGTCCGCGACGGAGAGCAGCGTCGTCGCGACGAGCGTCCAGCCGAGGGCGCGCACGAGCCCGGCACCGGGAAACGCGAGCCCGAGCGCGTCGCGCACGAGCGGCGTCCCGAGCAGCGCGAAGTACGCGATGCCGTTCGCGCGGCCGAGCGCGCTCGCGCGCAGGCGACGGCCGGCGAGCGCGCCCGAGTCGAGCGCGTACTGCGCGAACGCCGCGGCGACGAGCGCGGGCAGCGCGACGGGGACCGCGCCCTGCCAGGCGAGCGCCGCGAGCCCGCAGACGGCCGTCGTGGCGTCCGCCGCGTGGTCGAGCAGGCCGCCCAGCGGCGACGCCTCGCCGAAGCGGCGCGCCACGCGCCCGTCGAGCAGGTCCGTGCCCACCGCGAGCGCGAACAAGGCGGCGGCGAGGCCGGGATGCCCCGCCGCGATCGCGCACGCGAGCGGCAGCGCGGCCGCGAACCGGAGCCCGGTGAGCGCGTTCGCGCGCGTGAGCCACATCCCCCGCCATGCTACCGCGGCGGGTGGGCCTTCGCGTCGGCCAGGAAGGCCGCGAGGTCGTCGATGCTGCCGGCGAGGTTCTCGAAGCGCGGCATCACCGCCGACGGTCGCTTCGGCGTGTAGCCCGGCGGGTACTCGCCGCGCAGGATCTTGGCCTCGAGCCGCGCGCGCGACGCGCCCGCGTTCGCGGGCCCGACCGAGCCGTCCTGGTTCGGATCGGCGTTGTGACAGGCGGTGCAGACGCTCAGGTACACCTGACGCCCGCGCGCGACGTCGTCGCCGCCGCTCGCGCCGGTGGGAGCGCCAGCGGGCGGCGCGCCGGGCGTAGGCGGAGCGCCGCCGGGCGGAGGGGGCGTCGCGCCGGTCTCGGCCGGCGGCGCCGGTCGGGCCGGAGCCGGCTCGTCGCGCTCGGAGCACGCCAGCGCGGCGCCCAAGAGCAGCGCCCCCGCGACCCCCAGCGCGGCCGCGCGCGCGAGCGCGCGCAGCCGCCGTGCGCCCGCAGCCGCTCCCGTCAGAGGAAGAACGAGGCGTTCAGGTAGAGCAGCAGCGCGAGCCCGAGCCCCGCGTGGATCACGCCACTCGGCGACGGTGCGGTCAGGTACTTCTGCGTCGCGAGCCCACGATTGCCCATCAGCAGGTGCGCCTCGACCGCCACGATGATGAGCAACGCCACTACCCAGTACGGCAGGACGCTTCGCGTCGGATCGGGGTAGAGGCTCAGGAAGTGGCTCGCGGCGCCCATGAAGAAGAGCATCGGGAGCGAGAACATCGTGTTCGTGCGCGACGCGAGCCCCGCGTTCGGCGCGAGCTTCGCGGCCTCGGGATCCGCTTGCCCGCCGGCGGCGACCGCGTCGGCCGACGCGATCACGCGGCGCTGGATCGGCCAGATCACGAACCAGACGTTGTACCACATGAGGGTCCCGATCAGGCCGCCGGTCAGGATCAGCGTCATGTAGCCGCTCGTGAGCGGGACGCCGTCGTGGAAGAGCTTCGTCAGTACGATGAGCAAGCCGGTGAGGAACGTGAACATCGCGCCCCAGCGGAACCACCACATCGCGGTCGGGAGCAGGCCGCGCGTCACCTGTCCGCGGGCCTGGCCGCCCAGATCGGTCGCGAGGAACGGCGTCTGGACGAAGTTGAAGTAGTAGAGGATCCCGATCCAGGTGATGCCGGCCAGGAAGTGGAACCAGCGCAACAGGAAGTACCAGCCTTCCATGCTGAAGATCTCCATCGCGAACCTCCCGTGGGTAGCCCCATTCTAGGCCGGCTCGCGCCGCGCGGCCCGGAAAAACGCGCGCGCTCCGGCGGCGTGCGTGGGGAATCCGCCCGGGCGGAGGCGGTCGCGGCGTGCGCGGCGCGGGTCAGCGGCGCTCTTCGAGCACGCTCTCGATGGCCACTTCGGCGGCCTTCGCGACGTCGATCTCGCGCCGGGCGCCACCGCGCCGGCGCACGAGCTCGACCTTGCCCTGCTCGAGCCCCTTGGGCCCGACGGTCAGCCGGTACGGGACGCCGATCAGCTCCGTGTCCTTGAACTTGACGCCCGGTCGCTCGTCGCGGTCGTCGAGCAGGACGTCGACGCCGGCCGCGCGCAGGGCTTCGTACAGGCGCGCGCCGACCTCGCTCGTGCGCGGCTCGTTCGGGTTGAGCACGCTGATCGCGACCTCGAACGGCGCGATGGAGACCGGCCAGACGATGCCGTGCTCGTCGTGGCACGCCTCGACCGCGGCCGCCATCGTGCGCCCGATGCCGATCCCGTAGCAGCCCATCACGAGCGGCACTGCGCGGCCGTCGGCGTCGAGCACGGTCGCGCCGAGCGCTTCGCTGTAGCGGGTGCTCAGCTTGAAGATGTGGCCGACCTCGATCGTCTTCTGGACGACGAGCGCCGCGCCGCAGGCGGGGCACGGCTCGCCGGCGGCGACCTGGCGCAGGTCGTGCCACGCCCGCACGGAGACGTCGCGCTCGAGCTCGACGCCGCGCAGGTGGAAGTCGTCCTGGTTCGCGCCGGTCGTGAGGCTGCGGCGCCCGCGCAGCGCGAGGTCGGCGAAGATCGGAAGGCCCTGCACGCCCACCGCCCCGAGGCTCCCGGGCGACGCGCCGAGCGCGGCGCGCACCTCCTCCGCCGTCGCCGGCCGCAGCTGCCGCGCGCCCGTCGCGTCGGCGAGCTTCTGCTCGTTCAGCGCGTGGTCGCCGCGCAGCAGCACGAGCGCGGGCGCGCCGTCGAGGACGTACACCAGCGTCTTCACCTGGCGCTGCGCCTGGGCGTTCGCGTCGAACGCGGCCAGCTGCTCGATGGTGCGCACGCCCGGCGTCGCGAACCGCTCCGGGGCCGCCGGACCGGGCGGGTCCTCGATCGGCGCCAGCTCGCTCGTCGCCTTCTCGACGTTCGCCGCGTAGCCGCACGCAGCGCAGGAAGCGACCCAGTCCTCGCCCGCGTCGCTCGCGACCATGAACTCGACCGACTCGCCGCCGCCCATCATGCCCGACGACGCCTCGACCGCGAGCGGCTCGAGCCCGCAGCGCTCGAACACACGCCGGTAGGCGTCGAAGTGCTGCTGGAACGCGAAGTCGAGCCCCGGGCGCTCGACGTCGAAGGAGTACGAGTCCTTCATCGCGAACTCGCGCACGCGCAGGAGGCCCGACTTCGGGCGCGGCTCGTCGCGGAACTTGAGCTGGATCTGGTACCAGATCTGCGGCAGCTCCTTGTAGGAGCGCAGCTCCCGCGCGAGCCAGGTGAAGACCTCCTCGTGCGTCATGGCGAGGCAGAGGTCCGCGCCGCCCCGGTCGCGCAGGCGGAACATCTCCTCGCCGATCGTCTGCCAGCGCCCCGACTGCTTCCACACGTCGCTCGGGAGCAGGGCGGGGAGCAGGAACTCCTGGCCGCCGATCTTGTCCATCTCCTCGCGCACGATCGCCGCGATCTTCCCGCAGGTGCGCTGCCCGAGCGGGAGCAGGGAGTAGAGCCCCGCCGCGAGCTGGCGCACGAAGCCGGCGCGCACGAGCAGCTTGTGGCTCACGGCCTCCGCGTCGGCGGGGGCGTCGCGGAGCGTCGGGATGAAGGCGTTCGACCAGCGCATGTGCACAGGCTAGCCGACGGAGCGGGAGAAGCCGGGCTGCGTCCGCGCGTCGCGCTAGAACGGCGTCCCCGTCGAGCGCGCCCTCGCGTCGAACTCCTCCACCAGGCGCTTCGTGACCGGCCCGGCGCCGCGCGCAGCCCCGATCGGCCGGCCGTCGAGCCGCGCGACCGGGACGACGCGCGCGCCCGTACCGGAGAGGAACACCTCCTCGGCGTCGAAGAGGTCGAAGCGCCCGAGCGTGCGCTCGGCGGAAGCGACGCCGAGCTCGCCGGCGAGCTCGAGCAGCGTCATGCGCGTGATGCCGGCGAGCGCGCCGTCGGTGGGCGGCGGTGTGACGAGCACCCCGCCGAGGACGGCGAACACGTTCGCGGCGCTCGCCTCCGCGACGTGGCCGGCGGCGCTCAAGAGCAGCGCCTCGTCCGCCCCGCGCTGGCGCGCCTCGAGCTTGGCGAGCGCGTTGTTCAGGTAGTTGAGGCTCTTGACGCGCGGGTCGAGCACGTCGGGGCCCGGCCTGCGCAGGCTCGAGGTGGCGAGCGCGAGGCCTTCGGCGAGCTTCTCCGACGGGTAGAGCCGCACGTCCGCCGCGATGCACACGACGCGCGGCGCGGGGCACGTCGTCGGGTCGACCCCGAGCTCGCCCTCGCCGCGCGAGACGACGAGACGCAGGTACGCGTCGGGTGCGCCGTGGGCGCGCGCCGTCTCGAGCACGACGCGCCGCATGGCGTCGACGCCGCTCGGGAGCTCGAGCGCGAGGACGCGCGCGCCCGTCGCGAGCCGCCGCAGGTGGTCCTCGAGGCGGAACACGCGGCCGGAGTAGCAGCGGATGCCCTCGAACACGCCGTCTCCGTAGAGGAAGCCGTGGTCGAGCGCGGAGACCCGCGCCTCCGCCGGCTCGACGACGCGTCCGTCGATCCAGACCTTCATCGGGGGTCCTCCATGTCGGACGCGGTCGCGGCGCCGGCGGGCGCGCGGCCCTCGAGCCGCGCGGCGACCGCGTTCGCCGCGGCGACGAGCCGCGCCGCCAGCGCGCCCGCGCCCAGGTCGTCGACGCGCGCCGTCGGCGCCGCGACGGCGAGCGCGCCGAGGAGTCGCCCACCCACGTGCACCGGCGCCGCCACCACCGCGAGGCCGGGGATCCACTCGTCGCGATTCACCGCGAAGCCCTCCGCGCGCGCGCGCGCGACCTCGCGCGCGAGCGCCTCGGGACTCGTGCGGGTCGCGGGGGTGTAGGCGGCGAGCGGCTCGGCCAGCGCCACCTCGTCGGGCGCGAACGCGAGGAACAGCTTGCCCACCGCCGTCGCGTGGACGGGGACGGTCGAGCCGACCTGCGGCGCCGCGCGCAGGAAGCCCGCGCCCTCGGCCTTCTCGAGCACGGCGATGCGGCCGCCGCGGGCGGCGGTCAGGAACACGGTCTCGCCGAGCGCGCGAGCCTCGGCCTCGAGCGCCGGACGCGCCGCCGCCACGAGGGGGTCGCTGCGCAGCACGCCGAGCCCGAGCGCGACGAGCGCGAAGCCCGGGCGATAGCCGCCCCGCGGCGCGCGTTCGACGAGGCCCCGCGAGACGAGCGTGGCCAGCAGCCGGTGGACGGTGGACTTCGGCAGCCCGAGCGCCCGCGCCAGCGCGCTCGGCCCGAGCGGCTCGCCGGCCGTATGGAGCGCCTCGAGCAGGTCGAGCGCCTTCTCGACCGAGCTCGACGCGTCGGCGGCGGCTCGTCCGGGAGCGAGAAGCGGGGTCGAGTCCATCGAAGACGCTCCAGGGGTCCAAGGGAGGGACGGCCACACCTGCCATTGTTCCATTATACGGAACTATGTACTAATATATGGAACGATAGCCTCCTTCGCGCGGCCGGCAAGTCCCGGCCAGCCTTGGGGCTTTTCAGCCTCGCTGCCGCGCAGCGCGCTTTCCGCACACCGGCGTCTCGGCTAGGCTCGGCGCTGCCGCGGACCCCTCCTTTCCGCGGTCACACCCCCTAGACGCGTTCCTCAGCGGGGGTTCGGGCGTTTTGGCCGACTTCGATCTGATCGAGAAGGTGGCGGACCTCGAGGCCGTCGCAGCGGACCTCGCGCGCGAATCGGTGCTCGGCTTCGACACCGAGGCGGACAGCTTCTACCACTACTTCGACAAGACCTGCCTCGTGCAGGTCGCGACGCGCAAGAAGATCTTTCTCGTCGACCCGGTCGCG
>DATAGA010000553.1:0-5983 GCA_036257215.1 Myxococcota bacterium | reverse complement strand
GGGCGACGCGCGCTACGAGCCGCGCGGCCACGACGACGAGCTGGCGCTCGGGCCGCTGGCCGGCGCCACGGTCGCCTTCGTGGACCTCGCACCCCGGACCGCGCACCTGCGCGCGCTCGCGCACGTGGCCAAGCGCGTCGTGGTGCTCGACCACCACGTCTCCTCGCGCGACCGCTTCGCGCAGGAGCCGGGCCTGGCCGCGGAGCTGCTCGCGCGGGGCCACCACGTGCACTTCGACCTCGAGCGCTCCGGCGCGGTGCTCGCGTGGGAGCACTTCCACCCGGACGACCCGGTGCCGGAGCTGCTCGCCTACATCGAGGACCAGGACCTCTGGCGTTGGAAGCTCCCGCGCTCGCACGAGGTCAACGCCGCGCTCGCGTCGCACCCGTTCGACTTCGAGGGGTGGGACCGGCTCGCGGGCACTCCGATCGAGCTCCTCGCCGAGGAGGGCGTTCCGATCCTGCGCGTCCAGCGCCGCCAGGTGGAGCGGGCGCTCGCGACGGCGCACCCGATCTGGGTCGGGCCGCTGCGGATCGAGGCGGTGAACGCGGTCTTCGACCGCGCGCAGATCGGCCACGAGCTGGCCGAGCGCGGCGCCTTCGGGACGCCGTGCGGCGCGGTGTATCGGCTGACGGGCCGCCGCGTGGACGTCTCGCTCTACTCGATCGGCGACTTCGACGTCGCGTCCGTCGCCGCGCGCTACGGCGGCGGGGGACACCGCAACGCCGCGGGCTTCAGCGTGTCGCTCGAGAGCTGGCTGGCGGAGTTCGCGTGAGCCTGGTCGCGGCCGTGACCGGCTCGGCGTCGGGGATCGGCGCGGCGATCGGCGCGCGCCTCGCCGGCGAGGGCGCGCGCGTCGTGGGCGTCGACCTGCGCGACGCGGACGTGGTCGCCGACCTCTCGACGCCGGGCGGCCGGCGCGCGGCGGTCGAGGGCGTCCTCGCGGCGTGCGGCGGCCGCCTCGACCGCTTCGTCGCGTGCGCGGGACTCAACACGCACGTCGAGCCCATGGCCCTGATCCCCGCCGTCAACTACTTCGGTGCGGTCGAGCTCCTCGACGGCCTGCTGCCGGCGCTTCGGGTCGGCCGCGAGCCGGCGGCCCTCGCGATCTCGTCGAACTCGGCGCAGATGGCGCCCTTTCTCGAGACGCCGTACGTCCAGGCGCTCCTCGCCGACGACGAGCCCGCGGCCGCGCGCGCCCTCGCGGACGCCGGCAACGGCTTCCTCGCGTACGCGGGCTCGAAGCTCGCGCTCGCCGTCGCCCTGCGCCGGCGCGCCGCTGCGTGGGGCGAGGCGGGCGTGCGCCTCAACGCGGTCGCCCCGGGCACGACCGAGACTCCTCTCCTCGCCGCCACGCTCGCCCACCCCGTGTGGGGCCGCCACGCGCGCAAGCTCCCGGTCCCGCTCGCCCGCTTCGCGCACCCGGACGAGATCGCCCGCGTCGTGTGCTTCCTGCTCTCCCCCGCTGCGTCCTTCGTGCACGGCAGCATCTTGTACGCCGACGGCGGTACGGACGCGCAGCTGCGCTCGGATCGGTTCTAGCCCGAGCGACCTCTGCTACGCCGACGCCGCGGGGTACCGCTCGGCCAGCCGCGCGAGCAGCGCGAGGCAGTCGGCGGCGGTCTCGCGCAGGATGTCGGCGACCGGCCGGATGGCGTCGATGCGGCCGGCCACCTGGCCGCAGAGGGCGATGCTGGCCTCGAGGTCGCCGCCGAAGTAGAGGCGCATCACGCGCTCGCGGTCGCCGAACTCGCTCATGGCGTTGTGCTCGGCGTACTCGAGCGACTCGGAGCGTTTCGTGCGCAGCGCCCGCAGTCCCGGACCCACGCGGCGGTTGAGGAAGACCGTGTCCGTCTCCGCCGCCGCGACGACGGCCTCCTTCCAGTTGTCGTGCACGGGCGACTCGAGCGACGAGACCATGCGCGTGCCCATCTGGATGCCCTCCGCGCCGAGGGCGAGGGCGGCGGCCATCGTCGCGCCGTCGAGCATTCCGCCCGCCGCGATGATGGGCACGCGCGCGCGCGAGGCGACGAGCGGGAGCAGCACCATCGTCGAGACGTCGCGGGGGTTCTTGAAGCCGCCGCCCTCGCCGCCCTCGACGACGAGGCCGTCGACACCCGCGTCCACCGCCTTGAGCGCCCCGCGCAGGCTCGGGACGACGTGGAAGACCGTGAGGCCGGCGGCCTTCAGCGCCGACGTGTAGCGCGACGGGTCGCCGGCGGACGTCGTCACGAAGCGAACGCCCTGCCCCGCCACGAACTCGACGATGCCGGGGTCGCGCACGAACGCCTGGGCGATGTTCACGCCGAACGGCTTGTCGGTGAGGTCGCGCATCTTGCGGATCTCGTCCTTCACCGCGTCGAGATCGCCGGACGACGTCTCGATGATGCCGAGCCCGCCCGCGTTGGAGACGGCGGAGGCGAGCCGCGCGCGCGCGATCCAGCCCATGGGCGCCTGCACGATGGGGAGCTCGACGCCGAGCAGCTCGGTGACGCGGTTGCGAAAGCGCGGGGCGGCAGCGGACACGGGACCTCCTCCGTCGGCTAGAGCGCGATGGCCTCGGCGACGTGACGGGCCTGCAGGAACGCGTGCTCGAGGTAGCCCGGTCCCGCGCCGTCGCCCACGCGATAGACCGGCGGGCCGGACGCGGCCAGCGACGCCGCGAGGGCGTCGTCCGCGCGGCCGAGGTCGGCGGCGACGACGTGTTCGCACGCGAGGACGCGCTCGACCCCGCGCGCGTCGGCGTAGCGTAGTGCCCCGGGCTCGAACGCGACCGGTCGCATGCCGGCGAGGAGCGCGACGCCGTCGCGCCGCAGGTGCGCCAGCGTGCGCCAGAGCCGCGGCGGCGCCATCGGCGCGCCGAAGCGCCGGCCCGGCTCGAGCACGGTCACGGCGCGCCCCTCGCGCACGAGGCGGGCCGCGAGGTCGAGCCCGATGGAGCCTCCGCCCAGGATCGCGACGGCGCCCCGTGCCAGCGCGCCCTCGCGCAGCGCGTCCTCGAGCCCGTCGAGGCGCAGGACGCGCTCGCCGCCCGGGAGCTCCGGCGCCGCGCGGCGCGCTCCGGTCGCGACGACGACGGCGTCCGGGGCAAGACCGGCGAGCGCGGCGGCGTCGACCGGCTTGCCGAGGACGACCTCCACGTCGAGCGCCCGCACGCGCCCCTCGAGCCAGGCGAGCAGGTCGCCGATCGCCGGATCGAGCAGTCCCGCCGCGAGTGCGAGCCCGCCGAGCCGGCGCTGGGCCTCACACAGGACGACGGCGTGCCCGCGCTCGGCCGAGAGGCGTGCGACCTCGAGCCCCGCCGGCCCGCCGCCCGCGACGAGCACGCGGCGCCGGCGCGGCGCGCGCGCGGGAGCTTGGGGCCACGCGTGCTCCCGTCCGGTGCTCGGGTTCACCGTGCACTGCACGTGCTTCGTGAGGAATACGTTCCCGACGCAGCGGTAGGAGTAGATGCACGGCCGCACGGCGCCGCGGGCGCGCTCGGCGAGCTTGCGCGGCAGGTCGGGGTCGGCGAGGAGGCCGCGCCCCATCGCGACGAAGTCCGCGCCGCCCTCGTGCAGGAGCTCGTCGGCCTCCTCGGGGTCGAGCCGGCCGACGGCGATGACCGGGATCCCGACGCGCGACTTCACGCCGCGCGCGAGGTCGGCGAAGCCGCCGCGCGCGTGCACCAGCGGCGCTCGCGTGAACGCCGCCCCGGAGCCGGGATCGGCGTATGCGGAGACGTGGACCGCGTCGAGCCCGGCGGCCTCGGCGAGCGCGGCGGTCTCGCGCGCGTCCTCCTCCCCGATGCCGCCATCGACGCCGAGCTCCGCGCCGTCGAAGCGCATCCAGAGCGCAAGCGTGCGACCGACGCGCGCGCGGACCGCGCGGATCGTCTCGAGCAGGAGGCGCGCGCGGCCGGCGAGGTCGCCGCCGTAGCCGTCCTCGCGCCGGTTCGACTTCGGCGAGAGGAACGCCGAGAAGAGGTAGCCGTGACCCGCGTGCAGCTCGACGCCGTCGAAGCCGGCGCGCTGGGCGCGCGCGGCCGCCTCCGCGAACCAGCCGGGCACCGCGGCGAGGTCCTCGTCCGTCGCCACGCGGTAGTGCAGCTTCGCGCCGGGGCGCATGTAGTCCGCGGTCGCAGCGCGCACGTCCTCGGGCGCGAGGTCGTGGTAGAGGTCGGCCGCGAACGGCGGCGGCTGCGAGGGGACGAGCAGTGGGCGACCCGCCGCGATGTCGCGCGTCGCGACCCGGCCCGCGTGCTGGAGCTGGATCGCCGCCTTCGCGCCGTGCGCGTGGATGGCATCAGCGAGGCGCGCGAGCCCGGGAAGGAAGCGGTCGTCCGAGATGCCGAGCTGGCTCGGGTTGGCGCAGCCGGCCGGCCAGACGACGCCCGCGATCTCGACGATCACGAGGCCGGCCCCACCCCGCGCGCGGGCCTCGAAGTATCGCACCATGCGCTCGCCCGGCGTCCCGTCGAGCTCGCACAGGTTCGAGCCCATCGGGGCCATCGCGATCCGGTTGCGCAGCGCGAGCGGTCCCAGGCGTCCGGGCGCCAGGAGGTGCGCGTAGTCGTGCGGCGCGCTCACGTTCCGCGCGCGTCGCCGCCGCTGCTCGCGTCCGCTCCGCCGCGCGCCGCCCACTCTGCCGGCGTGAGCGTCGTCATCGCGAACGCGTGGATCTCGGGGCCCATGAGCTCGGCCACCGCCCCGTAGACGAGCCGCTGCGCGGCGACGCGCGAGAGGCCCTCGAAACGCGCCGAGACGATCGTCGCACGGAAGTGTCCCGCGCCGGACGCCGCCCCGGCGTGCCCCGCGTGGAGGTGGCTCTCGTCCGTCACCTCGACGTGCACGGCGCCGAGGCCGGCGCGCAGGGCTTCCTCGATGCGGCGGCGCCGATCGGACACGGGGCGACGGTACCATGACCCCGACGGTGCAGCCGCACGGCCGCGCGCGCCCGTGTCGCAGCGCGTGGTGCGGCGCATTGCGCGGCTCGTCCTCGATTCGCTAGATCTCTGCGCCCGGGGGCGTCGCCGTGCACCCCGACACGTTCGTCGAGTTCCCCCCGTTTCGGCTCGATCTCGCCAACCAGGAGCTCTGGCGGGACTCCGAGCGCTTGCAGGTTCGGGGCAAGCCGTTCGCGGTGCTCGCGTATCTCGCCACGCACCCGGCCCGCCTCGTGCCGCGCGAGGAGCTGGCGCGGGCCGTCTGGCCTGACACGCACGTAGGCGAAGGACTCCTGCGCGGCTACGTACGCGAGCTGCGAGCGATCCTGGGCGACGACCCGGCGGTGCCGCGCTTCATCGAGACGGTGGCGCGGCGGGGCTACCGCTTCGTCGCGCCGGTTCGCAGCCGGAGTGAGCGTGCCGCCGGCGCGGCCCGCGCCGAGAGAGCGCGGCGGACGCTCGTCGGCCGCGACGCCGAGCTGGAGCAGCTCGAGCGCTGCTTCGAGGACGCGAAAGCCGGCGCCCGGGGATTGGTGTTCGTGAGCGGCGAGGCCGGCATCGGGAAGACGGCGCTGGTGGACGCCTTCCTGCGGGGGGCCGAAGCGGACGGGGTGCGCGCCGCGCGTGGACAGTGCGTCGAGCACTTCGGCGCGGGGGAAGCGTACCTGCCCTTGCTGGAGGCGCTGGGGCGGCTCGGAGGTCAGCCGGGCTCGAAGGACGTCATCGCCGGCCTCGCCCGCCACGCCCCGACCTGGCTGGTCGAGCTGCCCGCCCTCGTCGCGGACGCCGAGCTCGAAGCGGTGCGCCGGCGCGTGCAGGGGGCGACGCGCGAGCGGATGCTGCGCGAGCTCGCCGAAGCGGTGGAGGTGCTGACCGCCGCGGAGCCGCTGCTGCTCGTGCTCGAGGACCTGCAGTGGAGCGACCACTCCACGCTGGATCTCCTCTCGTCGCTGGCTCGGCGCCGCGAGCCCGCCCGACTGCTCGTCATCGGCACGTACCGGACGCCCGACGTCGCCCGCGGCGTCCACCCGCTCGCCGCGGTGGCGCAGGAGCTGAAGG